>NZ_JBFRHF010000008.1:0-260866 GCF_052115705.1 Inquilinus sp. 2KB_23
GAGAATGCCGTGCGCATCCACATCGCCGTCGCCCTGATCGCCTTCCTGCTGCTGCGGCTCGCCCAGGCGGCGCAAAGCTTGGTCAAATCACCGCTCGCCTTCGCCCGTCTGGTCCGCGTCAACCTCATGCAGCGCAGGCGCATCGACCTCCTGCTCCAACCCGACCCTATCCTCGTCTCCAATCCAGACCAATTGATGCTCCTATGGGCCTGAAACTAAACCGGACAGCTGTGGGCTTGACCCGAGGATGACAGAAGAAGGGGTCAGTGCACCCGGCCGCCGAGCTGGGCGGTGACCTTTTCGGCGGCCTGGCGCACCAGGATGCCGATCTGGTTGATGCGCTCCTCGCCCATGCGCTGGCAGGGGGCGGAGATCGACAGCGCCGCCACCGGGCGGCCGCCGCGGTCGAGGATCGGCGCGGCGACGCAGCGCATCCCCGTCACATGCTCCTCGTCGTCGATGGCGTAGCCGGAGCGGCGGGCACGGCTGATCTGGTCGCGCAGGCTCGGCAGGTCCGGCACCGTGTTCACGGTCAGCCGGGTCAGGGCCAGGGCGGGCAGGGTGCGCGACAGCACCGGGTCGGTCTTGGCCGACAGCAGCGCCTTGCCGACGCCGGAGCCGTGCACCGGCAGCGGAGTCGACCCCGGCAGGCTGGCGCCGGGTTCGCCGAGCTGGTGCAGATAGAGGATGGTGCCGCGCTCCTCCACCGCCAGGTTCACGGTCTCGTGGCACAGGCCGAACAGGGTGCGCATCGGCGGGTCGGCCAGGCGGCGCAGCCCCATGCCGTCGGCATAGGCGAGGCCGGAGAGGAAGGCCTGCAACCCGACCATCCAGCGCCGCGACGCCGGCTCGAAGCGCACGTAATGCGCCTCCTCCAGCGTGGTCAGCAGGCGGTGGACGGTGGGGGCCGACAGGTCGGTGGCGCGGGCCAGCTCGGTCAGACTCATGCCGTCGGCGCGGGCGGCGACGGTGTCGAGCAGGCGAAGAGCCCGGAGAAGGGAGCGGACCTGGCCGGCCTTCGGCTGGTCCGAACGGATATCGTCGTCACGATCGATCTCGGCCATGGCGCTCCTGACTGGACGCTCAGGCCGGTGACCGGCTTCGCGTACCCTCCCGTTCGTGCATACGGCGCCCTTGTATATAGGTCGCCTTGATGGAGCGATCATCGCCCAAAGTCATGAGAATGAACAGCTCCTCCTCCAGATCGGCGTCGACCGCCTCCATCCGGTGCGCCATGGCGCTGGTGGCACGGGCGTCCAGCACCACCAGGTCGGCATGGCGGCCCGGGGCGATGGTGCCGATCTCGTCCGCCAGGCCCAGCACCTCGGCATTGCCCGCAGTCAGCAGGTGGAAGGCCTCCAGCGCCGAGACATTGGCCCCCTGCAGCTGCTGCACCTTGTAGCCCTCGCCCAGGGTGCGCAGCATCGAATAGCTGGTGCCGCCGCCGACATCGGTGGCGACCGCGATCCGCACCGGCGGGTCGCGCCGCGCCAGGTCCTTCATCGGAAACAGGCCGCTGCCGATGAACAGGTTCGAGGTCGGGCAGAACACCGCGACCGACCCGGTCTCGGCCATGCGCTGCCGCTCGCGCTCCTCCAGATGGATGCAGTGGCCGAACAGGGTCTTCGGGCCGAGGAGCCCGTATTTGTCGTAGACGTCGAGATAATCGCGGCTGTCCGGGAACAGCGCCCTAACCGCCTCGACCTCCTGCAGGTTCTCGGCGATGTGGGTCTGGACATAGGCGTCGGGGAATTCCCGGGCCAGGGCGCCGGCCGCCTCCAGCTGCGCCTCGGTCGAGGTGATGGCGAAGCGCGGCGTGATCGCATAGCGCTGGCGGCCGTTGCCGTGCCAGCGCTGCAGCAGCCGCTTGCTGTCGTCGTAGGAGGATCGGGCGGTGTCCAGCAGGCCGGGCGGGGCGTTGCGGTCCATCATCACCTTGCCGGCGATCATGGCGGTGCCCAGCCGCTCGGATTCGGCGAAGAACGCCTCGGCCGATTGCGGGTGGACCGAGCCGTAGACCGCGGCGGTGGTGGTGCCGTTGGCCAGCAGCTCGCGCAGGAACCAGGCCGCCTGGCGCTCGGCATAGGCCGGGTCGCCGTAACGCTGCTCGGCGACGAAGGTGTATTTCTGCAGCCATTCCAGCAGCTGCGCGCCGTAGGAGGCGATCACCTGGGTCTGCGGGAAGTGCAGATGCGCGTCGATGAAGCCGGGCAGGATCAGATCATCAGGGTAGTGGTCGACCGCGGTGCCGGCCGGCAGGGTCGGCAGGATCTCAGCGGCCGGGCCGACCCGGGTGATCCGGCCGGCCTCGCTGACCACAACCCCGTCCGGGATGTAGCGATAGCTGGCGGCGTCGCCGGCGCCCTTCGGGGGGCTGAGGAAGCTGAGGATGCGGCCGCGCAGGACGGCGAGGGCGGGTGGGATCATCTCATCGGTCCTCTTACTGCACGGCCGTGTCGGGGTCGGCCGTCCAGCGCCCGAGCAGGTCGCGCTCCTCCGGCGTGATCTGGCTGACATTGGCCGGCGGCATGCTGTGGGTCAGCACCGCCTGCAGGCGGATCAGGCTGGCGTGGCGCCGGATCTCCTCGGGCGAATCCAGCAGCACCCCGCGGGGCGCCTCGTGGATGCCCTCCCAGCCCGGCACGGTGGAGTGGCACATGCTGCAGCGGGAGATCACGACATCCGCGACCTGGGCGAAGGACACCGGCTTCAGGTCGGCGGCGGCCATCTGCACCGGCGCGGGCGCTTCCTGGCCGATCCAGGGCTTGGTCGCGGTGGACACCTCATGCTCGCGCGGCGGCGCCACGGTCGACAGCCAGACGATCGCGACCATGCCGATCGCCGCGACGCCCCAGGTCCACCACGGCGTCGGCTTGCCGGCGTGGCGCGCGTTGAAGAAGTGGCGGATCACCCCGCCCATCACCAGCACGATCGCCACCATCACCCAGGCGTAATGCGCGCCGAAGGCCAGCGGGTAGTGGTTGCTGAGCATCAGGAACAGGACCGGTAGGGTCAGGTAGTTGTTGTGCAGCGACCGCTGCTTGGCCTGGCGGCCCAGCTTGGGGTCGGGCGTCTGTCCCGCCAGCAGGGCGTCGACCACCTTACGCTGGTTGGGGATGATGAGCAGGAAGACGTTCGCCACCATCATGGTGCCGATCAGCGCGCCCATCTGCAGCATGGCGCCGCGGCCGCTGAACACCTGGGAAAAGCCCCAGGATGCGGCCACCAGCACGACGAAGCCGGCCCCGGCCAGCCTGATGTCGCTGTCGCCCAGCGGCGACTTGCACAACAGGTCGTAGACCAGCCAGCCCACGGCCAGGCTGGCGACGCTGATCACGATCGCCTCCTTCGCCGACAGGCCCATCACCTGCGGGTCGACCAGGAACAGGTCGGCGCCGCGGTAGTAGAGGACGCAGAGCAGGAAGAAGCCGCTGATCCAGGTGGAATAGGCCTCCCATTTGAACCAGGTCAGCTCCTTCGGCAGCCGGTCCGGGGCCACCATGTACTTGACCATGTTGTAGAAGCCGCCGCCGTGGATCTGCCACGCCTCGCCACCGGCGCCGGGCGGCAGGTCCTCGCGCTTCTTTAGGCTGAGGTCGAGATGGACGAAGTAGAAGGACGACCCGATCCAGGCGATGGCGGTGATCGCGTGCACCCAGCGGGCCACGAAATTGATCCATTCCCAGATGATCAGTTCCATCGACCCGTCTCCGCCGTCCTGCTGGCCGCGCCCGGTTCCCGGGGGCTGTCCCTATCCTGGCCAGCCTAGTGAACACCGGGCGGGCTGGGGAAGCGATGGGGTAGCACAGCACTTTCAAAAGAAACGCTATAATGGCCCCGGGCGAATGCGCCGAAACTCGCCTCGGGCGTCATCCCCGCGAAAGCGGGGATCTCTTTGCGGTATAAGGCAAAGTCCGAAGAGATTCCCGCTTTCGCGGGAATGACAATAAACAGGGGGTCGCTGCGGATTGGCGCTGCTGGAGAACATGCGGGTGTTCGTGCGCGTGGTCGAACTCGGCAGCCTGTCGGCCGCCGGGCGCCAGGTGCGCATGTCGCCGGCCGTGGTCAGCCACCGCATCCAGCAGCTGGAGCAGCATCTCGGCGTCCGCCTGCTCAACCGCACCACCCGGCAGGTGCACACCACCGAACACGGGCAGACCTTCTACCGCCACTGCCTGGTGGTGCTCGACACGGTCGAGCGGGCCGAGACCAGCGTGGCCACCACCAGCGGCGTGCCGTCCGGCAGCCTGAGGGTGACGGCACCGCTCGGCTTCGGCCGCCGCATCCTGGCGCCGCTGGTGCCGCAGTTCCACGAGCTGTATCCGCGGGTCGACATCCGGCTGCGCCTGTCCGACCACCTGCTGGACCTGCTGGGGGAGGCGGTCGACGTCGCCATCCGGATGGCCGAGATGCGGGATTCCAGCTTCGTGCTGCGCAAGATCGCCGATTGCCGCCGGGTGCTGTGCGCGTCGCCGGCCTATCTCGAGGCCCGGGGCGTGCCGCGGGCGCCGGAGGACCTGATGGGCCACAACTGCCTGCTGCTGCGCTTCCCCGGCTCACGGCAGTACCAATGGGCGCTGGAGGGGCCGGACGGTCCGGTCAAGGTGCCGGTGCGCAGCAGCTTCGACGCCGATGACGGCGACGTGCTGACGCAATGGGCGGTCGACGGCCGCGGCATCGTCATGAAGCCGGTGTGGGAGGTGGCGGCCGAGCTGCGCAGCGGCGCGCTGCAGCCGGTCCTGCCCGACCATCCGCCGGAGCCGGTGATGCTGGCGGTGCTGTACCCGCATCGCAGCTTCCTGCCGGCCAAGGTGAGGGTGTTCTCGGATTACCTGGTCGAGCACACGCGGTCGCTGCTCAGCGCCGACCTCGCGCTGTGATCGCCGCGACCAGCCGGGCCGCCGCCCGGTCGACATCCGCCTCGGTGGTGCCGCGGCCGAGGCCGAGGCGCAGGCTGCCATAGGAGTCCTGCGGCGACAGGCCGATGGCGCGCAGCACATGCGACGGCTCCGGGCTGCCGGTCGAACAGGCCGAGCCGGTGGACAGCGCCAAATCGGGCAGGTCGAGCAGCAGGTCGGCGGCATCTAGCCCGGGCACGGTGACGTTCAGGCACCCGGGCAGGCCGTGCGCGGCCGACCCGTTGCGGCGAAGGTCGGGCAGGCCCTGCCGCAATGCCTGGAACAGCCGCTCACGCAGGGCCTGCAGCCGGGTCGCATCGGCGGTGCGGCGCTGCCGGGCGATGCGGCAGGCGGCGCCGAGGCCGACGCACAGCGCCGTCGGCAGGGTGCCGGCACGCCGGTCCTCCTGCTGGCCGCCGCCGAGCAGCCGGGGCCGCAGGGCGGTGCCCTCGCGCACGAACAGGGCGCCGATGCCCATCGGGCCGTACAGCTTGTGCCCGGACAGGCTGAGGAAGGCGAGGTCGAGGGCACGGACGTCGAGCATGCCGGTCGACAGCGTCTGCACCGCGTCGCTGTGCAGCAGGGCGCCGGCGTCGCGGCAGATCCGGGCCGCGGCTTCGAGCGGCTGGATCGTGCCGATCTCATTGTTCGCGGCCATCAGCGAGACCAGCGCCGGGCGGCCGGCCAGCAGGCGCTTCAGCGCGTCGAGATCGGCGGTGCCGTCCCGCCCGACCGGCAGGATTTCGGTGGGATGTCCCTGCGCGGCGAGCTCCGGCAGGCAGGCCAGCACGCTGGGGTGCTCGATCGCCGAGGCGATCACCGGCCAGCCCGCGGGCGCGCCGCCCAGGAGTGCCAGGTTGTTGGCCTCGGTGGCGCCGCCGGTGAACAGGATCTCGCCGGGCCGCGCGCCGACCAGCGCCGCCACCTCGGCCCGCGCCGCGTCGATCGCCTCCGCCGCGCGCCAGCCCGGCTGGTGCCGCGCCGCATGCGGGTTGCCGACCGCGGCGGGGGCCAGCCACGGCAGGATCGCCGCCAGCACCTCGGGGTCCAGCGGCGTAGAGGCGAGGTGGTCGAGATAGAGCGGGGCGGTCATGACGTCGGCGCCTGCCATCGACAACCCCCTCCCCCTGCCCCCTCCCGCAAGGGGAGGGGGAGGATATCGGGGAGATCGATGGCGACCGTCAGCATCCAGCCTCCGCCCCAGAACCCGATTGAGAATGCGCTGGCGTGAGTCGGGTGGCGGTGGTTTCGAGAACCGGAGCGCAGCGGACATCTCGTCCGTGAGCACCGGAAGCTTCGAGTCCGCCGTCAGACGGCCGCGCCAGTAGCATTCTCAGCGGGCTCTAAGCTTCCACACCCTCGACATACCAATCCATCTTGGCGATCTCGTCGTCGCCGAGGGCCTTGCCCTCGGGCACCACCAGCTCGCCCTTCTGGTTCTTGATTGGGCCTGCGAAGGGGTCGAGGGTGCCGGCGATGATGTCGGCCTTGGTCTTCTCCGCCGCGGCCACGACATCGGCCGGGATGGCCGCGTTGTACGGGGCCAGGGTGACCATGCCGTGCTTGAAGCCCCACCAGATGCTGGAGGTCTTCCAGCTGCCGTCCAGCACCGCCTGGACCCGCTCGACATAGTACGGGCCCCAGTTGTCGACGATCGAGGTCAGCTGCGCCTTGGGCGCGAAGCTGCTCATGTCCGACGCCTGGCCGAAGCCGTGAATGCCGCGGGCCTCGGCCACCTGGATCGCGGCCGGGCTGTCGGTGTGCTGGCACAGGATGTCGGCGCCGCCATCGATCAGCGCCTTGGCGCCGTCGCTCTCCTTGCCCGGGTCGTACCAGCTGTTGACCCAGATCACCTTCACCTTCATGTCCGGCCGGATCTTCTGCGCCGCCAGGGTGTAGGCGTTGATGCCCATCACCACCTCGGGGATCGGGACCGAGCCGATATAGCCGGTGACGCCGGTCTTGGTCATGTGGCCGGCGATGGTGCCGCACACCGCGCGCCCCTCATGGAAGCGGGCGTTGTAGGTGCTGACATTGGCCGCGGTCTGGTAGCCGGTGGCGTGCTCGAACTTCACCTTCGGCAGGGTCTTGGCCACCCGGATGGTCGGGTTCATGTAGCCGAAGCTGGTGGTGAAGATCAGCTCGTTGCCGGCCTGGGCCAGCTGGCGCAGCACGCGCTCGGCGTCCGGGCCCTCCGGCACGCTCTCGACATAGCTGGTCTTCACCTTGTCGCCGAAATGCGCATCGATCTCGCGGCGGGCCACGTCGTGGCCGTGGGTCCAGCCGTAGTCGCCGATCGGGCCGATATAGATGAACGCGACCTTCAGCGGCTCGGCCGCCCACACCCGGCCGGGCAGGATCGAGGCGGCCAGGGTGGCCCCGGAGCCCGCCAGCACGGCCCGGCGGGAAAAGCGCATCGACATGAAGACCTCCGTTTTGTGATTCCTTGGATGATAGCGAACCCGGCGTCAGACGGAAGGGCGGAACGGCTTGCCCAGCGCCGCGGGGGCCTGCAGCCGGCCGCGCCACGGGCCGGCGGCGATGATCACCAGCACCGCGATGGTGGCGAGGTAGGGCAGCATGGTGAAGACCTGCGACGGGATGTCGATGCCGGCGATGCCCTGGGCGTGCAGCTGCAGGATGGTGACGCCGCCGAACAGATAGGCGCCCAGCAGCACCCGCCACGGCCGCCACGACCCGAACACCACCAGCGCCAGCGCGATCCAGCCGCGGCCCGCGGTCATGCCCTCGATCCACAGCGGGGTGTAGGACAGCGACAGGAAGGCGCCGGCCAGCCCGGCCATGGCGCCGCCGAACAGGCAGGCGAGGTACCGCACCAGTTGCACCGGATGGCCGATCGAATGGGCCGATTCCGCGGATTCGCCGACCGCGCGCAGGATCAGCCCGGCGCGGCTGCGCTTGAGGAACCAGGCGACGCCGAAGGTCATGGCGATCGAGAAATAGACCAGCGCGTCCTGGCCGAACACCAGCGGGCCCACCACCGGCAGCCCGGTCAGCACCGGCAGCGACAGCTTGGGCAGCGGCGCGATCGGGTGGCCGACGAAGCCGGCGCCCAGCAGCGCGCTCAGGCCCACGCCGAAGATGGTCAGGGCCAGGCCGGTCGCCACCTGGTTGGCCATCAGGGTCAGGGTCAGCACCGCGAAGATCAGCGCCAGCGCCGTCCCGGCCAGGGCGGCGGCCAGGATGCCCAGCGCCGGCTGACCGGTGGTGAAGGTGACGGCGAAGCCGGTGACCGCGCCGATCAGCATCATGCCTTCGATGCCGAGGTTGAGCACGCCGGAGCGTTCGACCACCAGCTCGCCGAGGGCGGCGAGGAGGAGGGGGGTGGCCGCGGTGATCACCGTCGCGGCGATCAGGACGAACATATCCATCACGACACCGTCACAGGCTTGGGCGAGGGTTTGGGCTGGCCGGCTGTCAGGCGCAGGCGGTAGCGGACCAGCACGTCGGCGGCCAGCAGGTAGAACAGCAGCATGCCCTGGAACACGCCGGTCGCCGCCTGCGGCAGCCCGGCCGAGACCTGGGCGTTCTCGCCGCCGATATAGGACAGGGCCATGACCAGCCCGGCGGCGATGATGCCGATCGGGTGCAGCCGGCCGAGGAAGGCGACGATGATGGCGGTGAAGCCGTAGCCCGGCGTCAGCTGGGGGATCAGCTGGCCGATCGGCCCCGCCGCCTCGAAGGTTCCGGCCAACCCGGCCAGCGCGCCGGACAGCAGCAGGCTGAACCAGGTCACGCGCTTGCGGCTGAAGCCGGCGAAGCGGGCCGCCGCCGGGGCCTGGCCGACCACCCGGATCTGGAAGCCGATCACGGTGCGGCCCATCAGGAACCAGGCGCCGACCGCGACCAGCAGCGCGATCGGCACGCCGAGATGCAGGCGGGTGCCCTCGACCAGGATCGGCAGCACCGCCGCGTCGGTGAACATCCGGGTCTGCGGGAAGTTGTAGCCGTCCGGGTCCTTCCACGGGCCAAACACCAGGATGCTCAAGACTAGCGCCGCGACATAGGTCAGCATCAGGCTGGTCAGGATCTCGCTGACGTCGAAGCGGGTCTTCAGGAAGGCCGGGATCGCGGCATAGGCCAGGCCGCCCAGGGCGCCGGCGACGCACATCGCCGGCAGGATCCACCAGCCGTCCTGGCCCCAGAAGGCCAGGGCGACGGCGCCGGCGGCGATCGCCCCCATGGTCAGCTGGCCCTCGGCGCCGATGTTCCAGACATTGGCGCGGAAGCCGATGGCCAGGCCGGTGGCGATCAGGATCAAGGGTGCCGCCTTCACCCCCAGCTCGGTCCAGCCGTAGAAGCTCTCGATCGGCGCGATCAGGAACTGGTACAGCGTCTCGGCCGGGTCCAGCCCGAGGGCCAGGAACAGCAGGTAGCCGCTGGCGACGGTCAGGGCGATGGCGATCAGCGGGGTCAGCCACACCATGGCGCGGGACGGTTCCCGCCTCGGCTCTATTCTAAGCGACATGGACGGCGTGCCCCTTCTCGTCTTCGGCGGCGGCCGGCTCCGCCCCATGCAGCCCGCCCATCAGCAGGCCGATCTCGGCGACCGAGATCCCGGCCGTGGGCCGCGCCTCGGACAAGCGGCCCAGATTGATCACCGCCAGCCGGTCGGTGATCTGCAGCAGCTCGTCGAGATCCTGCGAGATCACCACGACGGCGGTGCCGTTCTGCGCCAGGGTCATCAGCGCCTGGTGGATCGCGGTGGCGGCCCCGGCATCGACGCCCCAGGTCGGCTGCGACACGATGAAGACCTCCGGCGTCTGCAGCATCTCGCGGCCGACCACGTATTTCTGCAGGTTGCCGCCGGACAGGCTGCCGGCCAGCGCCTCGGTGCCGCGCGCCTTGACCCCGAAATCGTGGATCACCTTGGCCGCGTAGTCGCGGGCCAAGCCGGCGCGGATCAGCCCGCCCGGCGCCAGCTTCATGCGGTTGCGGGCGCTCAGCAGCGTGTTGGCGGCCAGGCTCATCTCCGCCACCGCGGCATGGCCGTTGCGCTCTTCCGGCACGCTGCACAGGCCCAGGCCCCGGCGCCGCTCCGCGTTCAGGTGCCCGACCGGTTGGCCGGAGATACGGATCGCGGTCGACGGGCGGCTGCGGTGTTCGCCGGCCAGCGCCTGCGACAGCTCGGTCTGGCCGTTGCCGGCGATGCCGGCGATGCCGAAGATCTCGCCGGCGCCGACGGTGAAGCTGATCTCCCGCAGCGCGGTGCCGAAGGGGCCGTCGGCCGGCAGGCTCAAGCCCTCGACCGCCAGCTTCGCCTCGGCGGCACCACGCTCGCCGCGCCGCGACAGGGTGCGCAACTCGGCCCCGATCATCATCTGCGCCATGCTGCGGGCGGTCTCGACCGCGGGGTCGCAGGTGCCGACCACCTTGCCGCCGCGCATGATGGTGGCGGCGCCGCACAGCGCCTTGATCTCATGCAGCTTGTGACTGATGTACAGGATCGAGCAGCCTTCGGCGGCCAGGCGCCGCAGCGTCTCGAACAGCCGCTCCACCTCCTGAGGCGTCAGCACCGAGGTCGGCTCGTCCATGATCAGCAGCTTGGGGTCCTGCAGCAGGCAGCGCACGATCTCGACCCGCTGGCGCTCGCCGACCGACAGGGAATGGATCTCGCGATGCGGGTCCAGCGGCAGACCGTAGGCCTCGGACACCTCGCGGATCTTCTTCGCCAGGACGCGCCGCTCGGGTGGGTTCTCCAGCCCCAGCGCGATGTTCTCGGCCACGGTCAGTGCCTCGAACAGCGAGAAGTGCTGGAACACCATGCCGATGCCGAGGCGCCGGGCCTCCTGCGGGTTGGTGGGGCGGACCGGCCGGCCGTTCCACAGCATCTCCCCGGAATCGGGCTGCAGCAGGCCGTAGATCGATTTCACCAGCGTGCTCTTGCCGGCGCCGTTCTCGCCCAGCAGCGCATGGATCTCGCCGGGCTGGACGGAAAAGCTTACGCCGTCGTTCGCGACGAGGCTCGCGAACCTCTTGGTGATGCCGCGCAGCTCGATGCGCGCGGGGCCGGCCCCCGTGTTGCGGTCCATGCAGCCTCCTGTTCTGGAGCCGCCCCCGACGCCGGTTTGTCGGCGGGGGCGGACACGTCCTTAGCCTTGGCGAAGGCGATGAGCAATTCCGCCGCGACCATGGCGGCGATGATCGGCGGGCGCTTGTCCCGCCCGAGGCCTGCGCCGATCGGGCAGGTCAGCGATTCCGTGCGCCGCGGGTCGTTGCCGCGGGCCCGGAACCAGCGCTCGAAGCGCTCGCGTTTGGTGTTGGATCCGATCAGCCCGACATAGGCGGCGTCGCCGCGCTTGAGCGCCGCCTCGGCCACGTCGAAATCCATGGCGTGGCTGTGGGTCATCACCAGATAGGCGGCGCCGGGCGGGGCCTCGGCGACGACGTCGGTCGGGGTCGGTGTCAGCCGCCGGGTGACGGTGTCCGGAATCTCGGCCGGGAACTCCTCGGCCCGGTTGTCGACCCACTCGATCTTCAGCGGCAGCGGCGACAGGGCGCGCGCCAGGGCCTTGCCGACATGGCCGGCGCCGAACACCAGCACGGTCGGCCGGGCCGCGACCTCTTCGGCCTCCTCGCCGTCGATCCGCGCCAGGGTGGCGCCGTCGGCCAGCTCCAGGTTGATCACCACGAAGCCGCCGCAGCACTGGCCGATGGCGGGGCCGAGCGGGATCTCGACCCGCTGGGTCCGCTCCTTGCCGGCGATCAGGCTGCGGGCAGCGGCGATCGCGTCCCATTCCATCCGCCCGCCGCCGATGGTGCCGCGGGCGGCGGTGGCGGTGACCAGCATGTGCACCCCGGCCTCGCGCGGGGTGGACCCGCGGGCCTCGGTCAGCGTCACCAGCACCGTCGGCTCGCCATCGCCGAGCCACAGCCGCAGCGTCGGGGCGAGGGGGGTCATGGGGTGACCTCCGCCGCCGCACGCAGCCGGTCGATCGCGTCCAGCACCTTTTCCGGCGTCGCCGGCGGGTCCAGGCGCGGGCAGATGGTATGGTCGGCGACGCTGGCGACGGCGTCGGACAGGGCGTGCAGCACCGAGGTGCCGAGCATCAGCGGCGGCTCGCCCACCGCCTTGGACCGGTAGATCGTGTCCTCGCGGTTCTGCGTGTCGGCCAGCCTGACGTTGAAGATCTTCGGCCGGTCGCTCGCCACCGGGATCTTGTAGGTGCTGGGCGCGTGGGTGCGCAACCGGCCCTTCGCGTCCCACCACAGCTCCTCCATGGTCAGCCAGCCGGCGCCCTGGACGAAGCCGCCCTCGACCTGCCCCTTGTCGATCGCCGGGTTCAGCGATTTTCCGGCGTCGTGCAGGATGTCGACCCGGTCCAGCCGGTACTCGCCGGTCAGGGTGTCGACCGTGACCTCGCTGACCGCCGCGCCATAGGCGAAGTAGTAGAAGGGGCGGCCGCGGCCGGCGGCGCGGTCCCAATGGATCTTCGGCGTCTTGTAGAAGCCGGCGGCGGACAGCTGGACCCGGCCGAAATAGGCGGCGCGCACCAGCTCCGCGAACGGCACCTCCTGGTCGCCGATCTGCACGACGTTGCGGCGGAACACCACCCGGTCGGGCGCCACCTGCCAGCGTTCGGCGGCGAAGGCGACCAGCCGCTCCTTGATCATCCGCGCCGCAGACTGGGCCGCCATGCCGTTGAGATCGGCGCCGGAGGAGGCGGCGGTGGCAGAGGTGTTGGGCACTTTGCCGGTGGTGGTGCCGGTGATGTGGACGCGGCCGATATCGACCTGGAACTCCTCGGCCACGACCTGGGCGACCTTGATGTACAGGCCCTGGCCCATCTCGGTGCCGCCATGGTTCAGGTGGATCGACCCGTCCTTGTAGACATGCACCAGCGCCCCGGCCTGGTTGTAGGCCGAGAAGGTGAAGGAGATGCCGAACTTCACCGGCGTCAGCGCCAGGCCGCGCTTGAGGAAGCGGCTGGCCTTGTTCCAGGCGCGGATCTCGGCGCGCCGGGCCCAGTAGTCGCTGTCGTGCTCCAGCTCCGCCACCAGGCCGTGGACGATGTTGTCTTCGACCGTCTGGTGGTACGGCGTCACATTGCGGTCGTCGGTGCCGTAGAAATTCAGCTTGCGGATCTCGAGCGGATCCTTGCCCACGGCGAAGGCGACCTCCTCGATCAGCCTTTCCCCGGCCACCACGCCCTGCGGCCCGCCGAAGCCGCGGAAGGCGGTGTTCGACTGGGTGTTGGTCTTCAGCGGCATCGAGGTCAGTTGCACCGCCGGGTAGAAATAGGCGTTGTCGGCGTGGAACAGGGCACGGTCGGTGACCGGCCCGGACAGGTCGGCGGACCAGCCGCAGCGCGCTGCCAGCAGCATCTCGACGCCCTCGATCCGGCCGTCCGCGTCGAAGCCGACGCTGTAGTCGACCTCGAAATCATGGCGCTTGCCGGTGATCATCATGTCGTCGTCGCGGTCCGGGCGCAGCTTGGCGGCGCGGCCGGTGGCCTTGGCCACCAGGGCGACGGTGGCGGCGAACAGGTTGGCCTGGGTCTCCTTGCCGCCGAAGCCGCCGCCCATGCGCCGGATCTCGACCGTCACCGCGCCGTCCGGCACGTCCAGCACGCTGGCGACGATGTGCTGCACCTCGCTCGGGTGCTGGGTCGAGGAATGGACGGTGACGTCGCCATCCTCGCCCGGCAAGGCCAGGGCGATCTGGCTTTCCAGGTAGAAATGCTCCTGCCCGCCGATATGCATCCGGGCATCGACCCGGTGCGTTGCCGCCGCGATCGCCGCCCTGGCATCGCCGCGCTTCAGCGTCATCGGCGTGGTCACCAGCGTGCCGCCGGCCTTGGCCGTGTCGTAGTCCAGGACCGGCGCCAGCTCCTCATAGTCGATCACGGCCAGGCGGGCGGCGCGGCGGGCCTGGTCGCGGGTCTCCGCGGCCACGGCGAAGACCGGCTGGCCGACATGCTGCACCAGGTCGGTGGCGAACAGCGGCTCGTCGCCCAGATGGTTGCAGCCGACATCGTTGTGGCCGGGCACGTCGGCGGCGGCGAAGACACGGACCACGCCGGGGGCGGCGCGGACCTTGGCCAGGTCGATCGACCGGATCCGGGCATGGGCCTTGTCGCTGAGGCCGAGGCAGACATGCAGCAGGCCGGCCGGCTCGGCGATGTCGTCGATATAGACCGCCTCGCCGCTGACATGCTTGTGGGCGCTGTCGTGCCGGCGGGAATCATGCACCGCGCCGTCGATGCGGTCGGCCGGGCCGGCCTTGCGGGAGTCGAGGGTGGTGTCAGGCATGGGCCAGGCTCCGCTCTCCGACCAGCCGCGTCTCGGCGGCGGGGCCGGCGGTCTCGGCATGCAGCTTCAGCAGCAGGTTGGCGGCGACCTTGGCGCGGTAGCCGGCGCTGGCGCGCCAGTCGGTCAGCGGCGTGAAGTCCCGGGCCAGCGCCGGCAGGGCGGCGCGGACGACGGCCTCGGTCCAGGGCTGGCCGATCAGCGCCGCCTCGGTCTCGGCCGCCCGCTTCGGCGTGCCGGCCAGGCCGCCATAGGCGATGCGGATGTCGGCCACCTTGCCATCCTTCAGCCGCAGCCGGAAGGCGCCGCACAGGGCGGAGATGTCCTGGTCGAAGCGCTTGGTGATCTTGTAGGCGCGGAAGCGGTCGCCGGGCCGCAGCTTCGGCAGGAAGACGCTCTCGACGAACTCGCCGGGCTGCCGGTCCTGCTTGCCGTAGGCGATGAAGAAATCCTCCAGCGGCAGCGTCCGGCGCGCGTGGCCGCGGCGCAGGGTCAGGGTGGCGCCGGCGGCGATCAGGGCCGGCGGCGTGTCGCCGATCGGCGAGCCGTTGGCGATGTTGCCGCCGATGGTGCCCATGGCGCGCACCTGCTCGGCCCCGATGCGGCGGATCAGCTCGCCGAAATCGGGATAGGCGCGGCCGATCGGGCCGATCAGCTCGGCATAGGTCGCGGCGGCACCGATCTCGAAGCCGTCCCCGGTCTCGTGGATGCCGCGCAGGTCGCGCACCCGGCCGGTGTAGAGGATGTGCGGCAGGACGCGCTGCTGCTTGGTGACCCAGAGGCCGACATCGGTCGCGCCCGACACGATGCAGGCCTCCGGATGCTCCAGCAGCAGCGCGGCCATCGCCGCCGTCGAGGCCGGGGCGGTGAAGCGGCGCCCGCCCGCGCCGACCTCGACGGTTTCCTCATCCTCCAGGGCGGCGAGCCGCTTCGCCGTCTCCGCCTCGGCCACGGCGAAGCGGTCGGCGGCGGGGGTGCCCAGCGCGTACATGCGCTGCCCGGCGGCGACGATCGGGGCGTAGCCGGTGCAGCGGCACAGGTTGCCGGCCAGCGCGTCGTCGATGCGGCCTTCATCAGGGGCGTCGTCGTTGCGGTACAGCGCGAACAGCGACATGACGAAGCCGGGGGTGCAGAAGCCACATTGCGAGCCATGGCAGTCGACCATCGCCTGCTGCACCGGGTGCAGCGCGCCGTCCGCCGCCTTCAGGTGCTCGACCGTCAGCAGCTGGCAGCCGTCCAGCGTCGCGGTGAAGCGGATGCAGGCATTGACCGGCTCGTAGCGCATGCGGTCGCCGTCGCGTTGTCCGACCACCACGGTGCAGGCGCCGCAATCGCCCTCGGCGCAGCCTTCCTTGGTGCCGGTCAGCCGCTGCTCGATCCGCAGCCAGTCGAGGACCGTCTGGGTCGGGTCGATCGTGCGGATCTCGCGCAGCTCGTCGCCCAGGAGGAAACGGACGGTGTCCCGCATGGTGGCCTCAGCTGCCGCGATAGGTGGAGTAGGACCAGGGCGAGATCAGCAGCGGCACATGGTAGTGCTGATCGGCATGGGCGATGCCGAAGCGGATCGGCACCTGGTCCAGGAAGGGCGGGTCGGGAAGATCGACGCCGGCCGTGCGGAAATAGGCGCCGGCCGCGAACACCAGCTCGTAGGTGCCGGGGCGGAACTCATCGCCGGCCAGCAGCGGCGCGTCGCAGCGGCCGTCGGCGTTGGTGCGGGTCTCGGCCACGATGCTGCGGCGGTCGCCGTCGAGGCGATACAGGGTCACGGCGATGCCCATGCCCGGCCGGCCATGCGCCGTGTCGAGCACATGGGTGGTCAGCCGCCCCTGGTGGGATGCCTGCTGTTCGGCCATCCTGCCTCTCCGTGTTGCCGGTCCCTGGCGATCCGTCGCGCCACCGGGCATTATCGCCCTGTTCCGGCTGTGACGCGCTTGTTCTCTTATTTCGTCTGCAATGTTTCACGCCGTCGGCCCCGCCACTCAACGGGTCATCGGCGGAAAGACTTTCAACGCAATCGCAAAAGTGGATGCCCGCCGGGCGGGTATCCTACTGTCCGGGATCACGCGTGCGAGGGGAGGCCAGGTGTCCGTCTATCCGAGAGATCTCGTCGGCTACGGCCCGAATCCGCCCCAGGCCGACTGGCCGGGCGGGGCGCGGCTGGCGCTGCAGTTTGTCCTCAACTACGAGGAGGGCGCCGAGAACAGCATCCTCCACGGCGACGCGGCGTCCGAAAGCTTCCTGTCCGAGATCGTCAGCGCCCAGCCGCTGCCCGGCGTGCGCCACATCTCGATGGAATCGCTCTATGATTACGGCGCCCGGGTCGGGGTGTGGCGGATCCTGAAGCTGTTCGAGCGCAAGCAGATCCCGCTGACGGTCTATGCCGTCGCCATGGCGGCGGAGCGGCACCCGCAGGTGATCCGCGCCATGGTCGATGCCGGGCACGAGATCGCCAGCCACGGCTATCGCTGGATCAACTACCAGTATGTCGACGAGGCGGTGGAGCGCGAGCATCTGCGCCAGGCGGTCGAGATCCTGGAGCAGGTGTCGGGCCAGCGGCCGCTGGGCTGGTACACCGGCCGCACCAGCCCGAACACGCGGCGCCTGGTGGCCGAACATGGCGGCTTCCTCTACGACGCCGACGCCTATGACGACGACCTGCCCTATTGGGAGGTGGTCGAGGGCAAGCCCCAGCTGATCGTGCCCTACACGCTCGACGCCAACGACATGCGCTTCGCCGCGGTGCAGGGCTTCAACTCCGGCGACCAGTTCTACGCCTATCTCAAGGACAGCTTCGACGCGCTGTACCGGGAAGGGGCGGAGACGCCGCGGATGATGTCGGTCGGGCTGCACTGCCGCATCGTCGGCCGTCCCGGCCGGATCATGGCGCTGGAACGGTTCCTGGATTACGCGAAGCAGCATGAGGGCGTGTGGTTCTGCCGCCGGGTCGAGATCGCCCGGCATTGGCGGGAGAAGCACCCCTATGGCGGCTGAGATGATCACGAGCGCAGCAATCAAAGTGAGTCCCCCCTCCCCCTGCGGGAGGGGGGTAGGGGGAGGGGGTTGCCTCAGCCAGAGCCGGCCCGCCCTTTGTGCAAGCGAGAGCCCACACAGCGATATCGCCATCCGCCGGTTCTTGCGGCGTGAACCCCCTCCCCCTACCCCCCTCCCGCAGGGGGAGGGGGGACTAGGTTTTTCTGGGCTGTGGGGACCCATCCGATGAGCCTCCCGCATCCCAGCACCATGGACCGCGACCTATTCACCATCCGCTTCGGCGGGGTGTTCGAGCATTCGCCCTGGATCGCCGAGGCGGCCTGGGAGGCCGGGCTGGGTCACGGCCAGGACAGCGCCGAGGGCCTGCACGCCGCGCTGTGCACCGTGTTCCGCGCCGCCGATCACGACCGGCAGCTCGCCGTGCTGCGCGCCCACCCCGACCTGGCCGGCCGGCTGGCCGTGGCCGGCGAACTCACCGCCAGCTCCAGCGCCGAGCAGGCCGGCGCCGGGCTCGACCGCTGCACGCCGCAGGAATTCGCCCGGTTCCAGGATCTCAACACCCGCTATGTCGCGCGCTTCGGCTTCCCCTTCATCATGGCGGTGAAGGGCCGTGGCCGGGCCGAGATCCTGGACGCCTTCGGCCGCCGCATCGACAACCCCACCGACACCGAATTCGCCACGGCCCTGGCCGAGGTGGAGAAAATCGCCCTGTTGCGTCTGAAGGATCTGCTGCCGTGAGCCTCGGGACCAAAGCACCGATGCAGAACACCCTCGTCCACGGCCCCGCGCTGATGCAGCGGCTGGATGCCCTGGCCCGCTTCAGCGAGGACCCGGACCGGCTGACCCGCACCTTCCTGTCGCCGGCGCACCGCCAGGCGGCCGACCAGGTGCTGGCCTGGATGCACGAGGCCGGGATGGCGGCGCGGACCGACGCCGCCGGCAATGTCGTCGGCCGCTATGAGGGCGAGCGGCCAGGGCTGCCGGCGCTGCTGCTCGGCTCCCACATCGACACCGTCCGCGACGCCGGGAAATACGACGGCAATCTCGGCGTGCTCGCCGCCATCGCCGTGGTCGGCGAGTTGCACCGGCGCGGCGAACGGCTGCCCTTCGCCGTCGAGGTGCTGGCCTTCGGCGACGAGGAGGGGGTGCGCTTCCCGGTCACCCTGACCGGCAGCAACACCATTGCCGGCATCGTCGACCCGGCGGCGATGGACGCGGTGGACGACAACGGAATGCGCCTGGGCGACCTGCTGCGGGATTTCGGCGGCGACCCGGACGGGCTGCAGGCCGAGGCCCGGCGACCCGAGGGCGTGCTCGGCTATGTCGAGCTGCACATCGAGCAGGGGCCGGTCCTGGAGGCCGAGGGCCTGCCGCTCGGCGTGGTCACCGCGATCAACGGCGCCGCCCGCTACAACGCCACGGTCCGCGGCATGGCCGGCCATGCCGGCACCGTGCCGATGGATCTGCGGCAGGATGCGCTGGCGGCCGCCGCCTCGATGATCCTGGCGGTCGAGCGCTGCGCCCAGGGCCGGCGCGAGGTGGTGGCGACGGTCGGGCAGCTCGACGTGCAGCCCGGCGCGGTCAACGTCATCCCCGGCGCGGTGCGCTTCACCATCGACATCCGCGCGCCCGACGATGCCGACCGCCTGGCCGCGATGGAGGAGATGGTCGCGGCACTCGAAGCCATCGCCCGCGGCCGCGGTGTGGAACTGACGCTCGACCGCTACCACGACGCCGGCGCCGTGCGCTGCGACGAGGCGCTGATGGCGCGGCTGGAGACGGCGATCCGCCGCCATGGCCTGCCGGCGCGGCGCCTGCCCAGCGGCGCCGGCCACGACGCCATGGCGATGGCGTCGCTGACCCAGGTCGCCATGCTGTTCCTGCGCTGCCGCGGCGGCATCAGCCACAACCCGGCCGAATCCATCACCGTCGAGGATGCGGACCTTGCCGTCCGCGTCCTGCTCGACCTCCTCCGCCAGTACGACCATGCCTGACACGAAAGCACCCGGGATGACCGACAGCATCGACACCGCCATCCACGATTACCTCAAGGGCGCGCGCGAGCAGCAGGCCCGGTTCCTGGCCGAGCTGGTCAAGGTCCCGTCCGACAACCCACCGGGCGACTGCGACCCGCATGTGAAACGGACCACGGAACTGCTGCAGGAGCTCGGCTTTGAGGTCGAGGTCCATCCGGTGCCGGCCGAGCTGGCGAAGGCGCATGGCATGATCAGCGCCAGCAACCTGATCGTCCGCCGCCGCTTCGGCGACGGGCCGGTGATCGCGCTGAACGCCCATGGCGACGTGGTGGCGCCGGGCGAGGGCTGGACCCACGACCCCTATGGCGCCGAGGTGGTCGACGGCTGGATGTATGGCCGCGGCGCCGCCGTCTCGAAATCCGACATTGCCAGCTACGCCTTCGCCCTGAAGGCGCTGGAGGAGGCGGGGCAGCTGACCCGCGGCACGGTCGAGCTGCACATCACCTATGACGAGGAATCCGGCGGCGAGATCGGGCCGAAGCTGATCCTGGAACAGGGGCTGTCGAAGCCCGACTTCGCCATCGCCGCCGCCTTCAGCTATGCCGTGGTGACGGGCCACAATGGCTGCCTGCATCTCGAGGTCGAGGTGCGCGGCCGGTCGGCCCATGCGGCGCTGCCCTCCACCGGCATCGACGCGCTGGAGGCGGCGACGCCGATCCTGGTGCGGCTGTACGAGCACCGCAGGCTGTATCCGACCACGGTGTCGAAGGTGACCGGCATCGGTTCGCCGCAGCTGACCATCGGGCTGATCGAGGGCGGCATCAACACCAATGTCGTGCCCGACCGGGTGGCCTTCCGGCTCGACCGCCGGCTGATCCCGGAGGAGAACGGTGCGACGGTGGAGGCGGAGCTGCGGGCCGAGATCGAGGACGCGGCCAAGGCCTTCCCCAAGGCGACGGTCTCGGTCCGCCGCATCCTCTTGGCCGAGCCGCTGTCGCCGCTGCCGGGCACCGACCGGCTGGCCCAGGCGATCCGCCGCCGCGCCGGGCCGGTGCTGGGCGAGGAGATCCCGGTGAAGGGCGTGCCGCTCTACACCGACGCCCGGCACTACGCCGCGGCCGGGGTGCCGATCGCGCTCTACGGCGCCGGCCCCCGCACCATCGAGGACGCCAACGCCCACCGCGCCGACGAGCGCCTGAAGCTGGAGGACCTCTACAAGGCAACCGAGGTGATCGCCCTGGCCGTCAGGGACCTGCTGGCGGAGGGTTGAAACGAAAAGGGCCGGGCAATTTGCCCGGCCCTTGTGCCTTACATGACGCCCTGGAGATGCGGCCACACCTCGTGCGCGCCGCGCCAGATCATGTCGATGGCGACATAGAGGATGATCGCCAGGCCGACATAGGCGATCCAGCGGTGGCGGTTCAGCAGCCGGGCGATGAACGAGGCGGCGAAGCCCATCAGCGCGATCGACAGCGCCAGGCCGAAGATCAGGATGACCGGGTGCTCGCGTGCCGCGCCGGCCACCGCCAGCACGTTGTCCAGCGACATCGACACGTCGGCGATCACGATCTGCCAGGCGGCCTGGGCGAAGGTCTTGCGCGGCGCGCCGTTCCCATTCTCGTCCGCACCGGCCAGGGCCAGCTCGGCGTCGTGGTCTTCCTTGGCGGTGTGGCGCAGCTCGCGCCACATCTTCCAGCACACCCACAGCAGCAGCACGCCGCCGGCCAGCAGCAGGCCGACGATGGCCAGCAGCTGGGTCGTCGCCAGGGCGAAGACGATGCGCAGCACCGTGGCGGCGGCGATGCCGATCAGGATGGCCTTGCCCCGCTGCTCCTTGGGCAGGCCGGCGGCGGCGAGGCCGATGACGATGGCGTTGTCGCCCGCCAGAACCAGGTCGATCATGATGACCTGCAGCAGGGCCGTCAGCGCCTCGCCGGTCAGTAAATGCTCCATGCGAAACCGTCCTCTTCGTCGTGCGGAGGGGCCTGCATGCCATCCCGAGCCCGGCGGCGCCCCCGGGGGGCGCCTCCAACCACGGTCCGGTGCTGAACGTCAGGGATCAGCAGGCGGGCCACTCCATTGGGAGTCTCCAGTCCGACATCGCAGATCCCGGGGGATCTGCCAGAGGGGCCCGGCCTGGTGGCGCCCCATATAGCGACGGGGCCTCGTCGGCTCAAGCGGCTGGGCCTACAATACGCATGGCCTCCTGCGCGGTGGCGAAAGGGTGTGGCGGAATGGATACACATGAACCGGTGATCCGGTCGGGAGCGCTGGTCCCCGAACGGGCCCGCCGCTGGTCCGGGTTCGAGGCCGGGCTGTTCGCCGCCGCGGCGCATGCGGTCGAGGCGCCACCGTCGCCCGATCTGCGCCTCAGCCTCCATGTCGGGCCGCCGGTCCGCGCCCATTGCCGCGCCGAAGGCATCGTCCAGAGCCGGATGCAGAGCCAGGGCGACATCGACCTGCTGCCGGCCGGCGCGTCGGGGGTGTGGGAGGATGAGGGGCCGGCCCGGTTCCTGCTGCTGCGCCTGACCCCGGCGTTGCTGGCGACCGCGGCGGAAGGGTTGGGCCTGGCCTCGGGCCGGCTGGAGATCGCGCCGCGGCTGCAGCTGCGCGATCCGCGGATCGAACATGTCGGGTGGGCCTTGAAGGCCGAGCTGGAGGCCGGTGCGGACTCCGACCCGCTCTATGCCGACAGCCTGGGGCTGGCGCTCGCCGCGCATCTGCTGCGCCGCTACGGGGCGCCGACCAGGGAGCCCGTCATCGGCCAGGCGTTGTCGCGGCGGCAGCTCGGCCGGGTGCTGGAGCTGATCGAGGCGCGGCTAGACCAGCGGCTGACGCTGGCCGAACTGGCGGCGGCGGCCGGGCTCAGCCCGTCGCATTTCAAGCCGCTGTTCAAGGCGTCGACCGGCCTCGCCCCGCATCAATACGTCATCCGCCGCCGGGTCGAGCGGGCGCGGGTCCTGCTGCTGGACGGCCGGCTGCCGATGGCCCAGGTGGCGCTCGACGCCGGCTTCGCACATCAGAGCCACATGGCCCGGGCGATGCGTCGCCTCCTCGGCACCACGCCGGGCGCATTGCGGCGCGAGCGGCGCTGAGTCGTCGCCAGCATCGCAAAGACGGCGCAGGATCGGCCACAACCCGCCCCATCGAGGTGCCCGACATGGCAGACGAAAACCGCTTGCCCCGCTTTGCCGTTCTCATCGATGCCGACAACACGTCGCCGCGCATCGCGGCCGGGCTGTTCGAGGAAGTCGCCAGGTTCGGCGAGGCGAGCGTCCGGCGGATCTACGGGGATTTCTCGAGCCCGCGCCTGAAGTCATGGGCGGATATCCTGCAGAAATACGCGATCGACCCGTACCAGCAATTCGCCTACACGACCGGCAAGAACGCGTCCGACATCGCCCTGGTGATCGACGCGATGGACCTGTTGCACAGCGGCCGGTTCGACGGTTTCTGTCTCGTCTCCTCGGACAGCGATTTCACGCGCCTGGCGTCGCGTCTCCGCGAGCAGGGCGCCGACGTCTACGGGTTCGGCGAGCAGAAGACGCCCGAGAGCTTCCGGCAGGCATGCCGCAGGTTCATCTACACCGAGAACCTGCTGCCCGAGGCCGAGGTTTCGACCCTCGACGAGGGCCCTTCCGCCAAGGCTCTCCAGCCCCCAGCCGCGGCCATTCCCATCCTGAACAAGGCCATCGCGCAGACAGAGACGGAGGATGGCTGGGCCGGATTGGGCGCGGTGGGGCAGCGCCTCGCGAACATCGCCTCCGACTTCGATCCGCGCACCTATGGCTACCGCAAGCTCAGCGATCTCGTGCGGAAGACCGGGGCGTTCGACATCGACCAGCCGGAGGGCAAGGCCCTGCGGATCAGGGTCAGGCCGACGCAACCCCCCAGGACCCGTGGCAGGGCGACTACAGCGGCGACGACGAAGCGACCGTCGTCGGCCTGACCGCGGCAGGCGCGCCGCCGCCGTCCGTTCCGGCGCTGCGCCGTCCGTTCCGGCGCGACCCTTCGGTGCGAGTCGCGGCAAGGTCTTTCCCGATCTGAGCCCCGATCCGGGGCCGAGCGGGAGACGAAGCATGTTCGCTATGATGGGCGCCACGGGGCGGATCGGCGGGGCCGCGGCCCTGGAACTGCGGCGGCGGGGCAGAGCGGTGCGCGCGATCGTCCGCGATCCGGCCAAGGCCGCCGCCCTGGCCGAAGCGGGCTGCGAGATCGCCGTGGCCGATATCGGTGACACGGCGGCGCTGACCGCTGCGCTGGGGGGCGTCGAGGGCGTGCTGGCGATCTGCCCGCTCAACCCCTCGCGCGGCGATGCGGCGGCCGAGGCCCGGGTCTCGATCGACAGCCTGGCCCGGGCGTTGGAGGCGGCGCGGCCGCCGCGGACCGTCGCCATCTCGGACTACGGCGCCCAGCACGCCACCGGCACCGGCGTCACCCTGATCTTCCATCATCTGGAGCAGCGGCTCGCCGCCATCCCCGGCATCGCCTTCCTGCGTTCGGCCGAACACATGCAGAACTGGGCGCGGTCGCTGCGCGCCGTGACGGCCACCGGCGTGCTGGCCAGCCTGCATCACCCGCTGGACAAGCGCTTCCCCACCGTCTCGGCCGCCGATGTCGGGGTGATCGCGGCGGACCTGCTGGACGCGGCCGGGCCGCCGCCACGCATCCTCCACGCCGAGGGACCGGAGCGCACCACCGCATATGAGGTCGCGGCGGCGCTGGCCGGGCCGCTCGGTCGGCCGGTCGAGGCGGTGGCCCTGCCGCGTGGGCAATGGGACCAGGTGATGGCGGCCGCCTACCTGAGCGAGGACTATGTCCGGCTGATCACCGACCTCTACGACGCCCACAATGCCGGCCGGATCGAGGTCGAGGGCGGCGACATCCGCCGCGGCACCACGTCCCTGGCCGAAGCCCTGGCGGCGCTGGTGCGCCCGGCCGCTTGACAGTCCGCCGCCGGCGGCGGTAGCGTCCGCTCATTCGAGCAATTAGTGCTCAAATGTTGTCGGACACGCCGCCGTGACCCTTCAGGCCGATCTCGGGCATCGCGTCACCTCCGACGCCCAGCGCGAACAGTTCATGGTCCAGGCGGCCAAGCTCTATTACGACCTCGACCGGAACCAGAGCGAGATCGCGCAGGAACTCGGCCTGACCCGCTGGCAGGTCGGCCGCCTGCTGCAGGAGGCGCGCGAGACCGGCATCGTCCGGATCGAGATCGTTCCGCGGGCCCAGCGCCGGCCGGATCTGGAAAGCCGGTTGCAGGCGCGCTGGGGCCTGCGCGAGGCGATCGTGGTGCCCGGCCCGGCCTCCGGCGACAGCATCGCCGATGAAGGCATCGCCATCGACGCGGTGGCCCAGGCGGCCGGCCAGTACCTCGCCGCGCTGACACCCCGGCCGGCGCTGGTCGGCGTGTCCTGGGGCCGCACCATGACCGCCGTGGCCCGGCGCCTGCCGCCGCGCTGGAACGACGGCGTCCAGGTGGTGCTGATGAACGGCGCCACCAACATCCGCGGCACCGCCTTCCGCACCAACGCCGTGGCCGAAGGCTTCGCCGAGGCCGGCAACGGCTCGGCGACGCTGCTGCCGGTCCCGGCGATCGTCGGCAATCCGGCCACCCGCACGGTGCTGGAAGAAGACCCCGTCATCGCCGGCATCCTCGACATCGCCCGCAAGGCGCCGGTCGCCTGCTTCGGCATGGGGCCGATGACCACCCGCTCCGTGCTGGTCGATTCCGGCTATCTCGATGCCGGTGAGATCGCGGCGCTGCAGCGCGCCGGCGCGGTCGGCGACGTGCTCGGCCGCTTCCTCGATGCCCAGGGCCGGATCGTGTCGCCCGAGCTCGACGCCCGCACCATCGGGCTGCGGCCCGAGGCGCTGCGCGACAAGGCCTATGCCATCGGCGTCGCCGCCGGCGCCCACAAGGCCGGGATCGCCCGCGCCTGCCTGGCGGCGCGCTACATCAATGTCCTGGTCACCGACGCGGCCACCGCCGCGCAGCTTCTAGGTGGAGACGCCCATGCCTGATCAACGCGCCGACGCCGACACGGCCGTCAGGAACACTCACCGCAACCCCGGCATGGCGCTGGAGCTGGATTGGGTCGAGGCGGCGCGCGTCAATCTCAGCGCCGCCGAGCGCCGGGCCGCGACCCTGACCACCCGGCGCTCGGTGAAGAAGGAATACCAGGCCGCCTGGCTGGTGAAGTCGATCACCTGCATGGACCTGACCACCCTGGCCGGCGACGACACGCCGGGCCGGGTGCAGCGCCTCTGCGCCAAGGCGCGCCGCCCGCTGCGCGACGACCTGGTCGAGGCGCTTGATCTGGCCGACCGGCCGCCGACCACCGGCGCCGTCTGCGTCTACCCGACCATGGTCGCGCCGGCGGTCAAGGCGCTGGCCGGCAGCGGCATCCCGGTCGCCTCGGTCGCCACCGGCTTTCCGGCCGGGCTGACGCCGCTGCCGCAGCGCCTGGCCGAGATCCGCTACGCCGTGGGCGAGGGCGCGGCCGAGATCGACATCGTCATCAACCGGGCCCAGGTGCTGAACCGCGACTGGGCCGCCCTCTATGACGAGGTCAAGGTGATGCGCGAGGCCTGCGGCGAGGCGCATCTGAAGACCATCCTGGCCACCGGCGACCTGAAGACCCTGCGCAATGTCGAGGCCGCCAGCCTGGTCTGCATGATGGCCGGCGCCGACTTCATCAAGACCTCGACCGGCAAGGAGGACGTCAACGCCACTCTGCCGGTCAGCTTGGTGATGGTGCGCGCCATCCGCGACTACCAGGCCCGCACCGGCGAGGGCGTCGGCTTCAAGCCGGCCGGCGGCCTGCGCACCGCCAAGGATGCCATCGCCTGGCTGATCCTGATGAAGGAGGAGCTGGGTCGGCCCTGGCTGGAGCCGGAGCTGTTCCGCATCGGCGCCTCCTCGCTGCTCGCCGATGTCGAGCGCCAGCTCGAGCATTTCGTCACCGGCCGCTATTCGGCCGGCCACCGCCACGCCGCCGCCTGAGGACCCAGACCATGCCCCGGATCGCGGAGATTCTCGACACCATGGACTACGGCCCGTCGCCCGAGGACAGCGGCATCGCCCGCGACTGGCTGGCGCGGCATGAGGCCGGCTTCGGCCATTTCATCGACGGCAAGTTCGTCGCCCCGGCCGAGGGCGGGCGGTTCGAGGTGCTGAACCCGGCCACCAGCAAGCCGCTGGCCCAGGTGGCCCAGGGCACCGCCAAGGATGTCGACGCCGCGGTCAAGGCCGCGCGCCGGGCCCAGAAGGGCTGGGCGGCGCTGCCGGGGTCCGAGCGCGCCCGCCACCTCTACGCCCTGGCCCGCCATGTCCAGCGCCGCGAGCGGCTGCTGTCCGTGATCGAGACCATGGACAATGGCAAGCCGATCCGCGAGAGCCGGGACATCGACATCCCGCTGGTCGCCCGCCATTTCTACCACCATGCCGGCTGGGCCTCGCTGGTCGAGACCGAATTCCCCGGCTACCGCCCGGTCGGGGTCTGCGGCCAGATCATCCCGTGGAACTTCCCGCTCTTGATGCTGGCGTGGAAGGTGGCGCCGGCCCTGGCCGCGGGGAACACGGTGGTGCTGAAGCCGGCCGAGTTCACGCCGCTGACCGCGCTCCTGTTCGCCGAGATCGCGCAGGAGGCCGGGCTGCCGCCGGGCGTGCTGAACATCGTCACCGGCGACGGCGCCACCGGTGCCCTGATCGTCGACCATCCGGATGTCGACAAGATCGCCTTCACCGGTTCGACCGAGGTCGGGCGCCGCATCCGCGAGGCCACCGCCGGCACGGGCAAGAAGCTGTCGCTGGAGCTGGGCGGCAAGTCGCCCTTCATCGTGTTCGACGACGCCGACCTGGATGCCGCGGTCGAAGGCGTGGTGGATTCGATCTGGTTCAACCAGGGCCAGGTCTGCTGCGCCGGGTCGCGCCTGCTGGTGCAGGAAAGCGTGGCCGACCGGATGTACGACAAGCTGAAGCGCCGCATGGCGACGCTGCGGGTCGGCGATCCCCTGGACAAGTCGACCGATATGGGCCCGATCGTCGCCCAGGTGCAGCTCGACCGGATCAAGCACTATGTCGAGCTGGGCAAGACGGAGGGCGCCGCCTGTTGGCAGGATTCCGCGACGCTGCCCAAGGGAGGCCTGTACTTCCCGCCGACCCTGTTCACCGGGGCCGAGCCGGCCTCGACCATCGCCCAGGACGAGATCTTCGGCCCGGTGCTGACGGCCTCGACCTTCCGCACGCCGGATGAGGCGGTGTCGCTGGCCAACAACTCCCGCTACGGCCTCGCCGCCTCGGTGTGGTCGGAGACGGTGAACCAGGCGCTGCATGTCGCGGCGCGGCTGAAGGCCGGCGTCGTCTGGATCAACTGCGCCAACATGTTCGACGCCGCGGTCGGCTTCGGCGGTTATCGCGAGAGCGGCTTCGGCCGCGAGGGCGGGCGCGAGGGCTTGTACGAATACCTGGTGGCGGGCTGGGAGAAGGATGCGCCGGCGCTGAAGCCGGTGGCCGCGGCCCCGCTGGCGGCGGTGCCGCTGGGCGGTGACCACGACCTGCCCAGCATCGACCGCACCGCCAAGTTGTATGTCGGCGGCAAGCAGGCGCGGCCGGATGGCGGCTACAGCTATGGCGTCACCGACCCGAAGGGGCGTGTGCTGGGCCAGGTCGGCCTCGGCAACCGCAAGGACATCCGCAACGCGGTCGAGGCGGCGCACAAGGCCACCGGCTGGGGCGGCCTGGCCGGGCACAACCGGGCCCAGGTGCTGTACTTCCTGGCCGAGAACCTGGCCGCGCGGTCCGAGGAGTTCGCGCATCGCCTGACCGCCATGACCGGCGCCACGGCGAAGGCCGCTTCGGCCGAGGTCGAGGCCGCGGTGCGGCGGGTCTTCTTCTACGCCGGCTTCGCCGACAAATATGACGGCCAGGTGCATGACGCCCGCGCCCGGCAGGTGACGCTGGCGATGAACGAGCCCTGGGGCGTGATGGGCATCCTGTGCCCGGACGAGGCGCCGCTGCTCGGCTTCGTGTCGCTGGTGGTGCCGGCGATCGCCATGGGCAACCGGGTGGTGGCGGTGCCGTCGCCGCGCCACCCGCTGGTGGCGACCGATCTGTACCAGGTGCTCGACACCTCCGACGTGCCGGACGGCGTGGTCAACATCGTCACCGGTGAGCGCGACGTCCTGGCCAAGACCCTGGCCGAGCATGACGATATCGCCGCCCTCTGGTATGCCGGCCCGGCCGATGGCGGGGCGGCGGTCGAGAAGGCCAGCGCCGGCAACCTTAAGGCTACCTGGACCAACCAGGGCCGCCGGCGCGACTGGCTGTCGGATGCCGAAGGGCAGGGCCGCGACTATCTGCGGCGGGCCACCCAGGTCAAGAACATCTGGTTGCCCTACGGGGAGTGAGGGAGGCGGCGGGGCGCTGATATCGCTTTGTCGGATCCTCCTTTCTGTCATTGCCCGGCTTGACCGGGCAATCCAGGGGCCGTCGAGAGCGGCTCTGGCCGCCCTGGATGCCACGGTCAAGCCGTGGCATGACAGCTTAGGGGCGGGGAGGCGTTCCGAATTGGTCTGTGACCGGGCGGCACTCGAGGAGGGGGAATGATCCCCGATATCTGGGCGATGCCGTCGGGGTTCCCCGAACTGGCGCCGGGCCAGGTCCAGGTCTGGCGGCTGCGCACTGACCGCGACCCGCGCGCCGGCCTTGCCTTGCTGTCGCCGGCCGAGCGCCGGCGCGCCGAGGGCTTCCGCACCGAACTGATGCGCGCCCGCCATGTCGCTGCCCATGCCGCGGTGCGGCTGCTGCTCGGCCGCGCCCTCGGGGTGCCGGGCGACCAGCTGCGCTTCGGCCAGAACGCCTGGGGCAAGCCGGAGCTGGTCGGCCCTGACTCCGGCGGCGGCGACCTGCGATTCAATCTCTCGCACAGCGGCGACTGGGCGCTGGTCGCGATGGCGCGCGGCATCGATGTCGGCGTCGATGTCGAGCTGGTCTCGGATCCGCCGCCGATCGAGGTGGCCAGCATGGTCTATTCGGCGGCGGAGCGGGCGGCGCTGGCTGCCCTGTCCGGCCCCGCGCTGACCGCCGCCTTCTACGCGATCTGGACCCGCAAGGAAGCGCTGTCGAAGGGCCTCGGCCTCGGCTTCTCCATCGACTTCGCCAGCTTCGGCGTCAGCCCCGAACCGTCGCTGGGGATCAGCCGGCCGCTGCTGCCGCCGAAGCTGGAGGCGGCGGCCGGCTGGCACCTGGTCGACCTGCCGCCGATCGACGGCGCGGCCGGGGCGCTGGCGGTGCCGGGCGGCGATCTCGAGGTTTCGGCCTGGCGCTTCGAGGCCGGGCTGTGGGGATTGTAGGATCGACGAGGAGGGCAGGATGCTGGATCACGTGACCATCGGGGTCGGCGACATCGAGCGGTCGAAGGCCTTCTACGACCAGGCGCTGGCGGCGATCGGCATCGTCAGGCTGTATGCCGAGGGCGAGGCCTTCGCCGGCTACGGCGTCGGCCGCAAGGCGTTCTTCTGGATCGGGCTGAAGGACGCCGCCATCACCGGCACCCATGTCGCCTTCGTGGTGCCGGACCGGCCCGCCGTCGACCGCTTCCACCAGGCGGCGCTGGCCGCCGGCGGCTGCGACAATGGGGGGCCGGGGCTGCGGCCGCATTACCATCCCGACTATTACGGCGCCTTTGTCCTCGACCCCGACGGCCACAACATCGAGGCGGTCTGCCACGAGGCGCCGTGACGGCGTCGGGCCTCAGGCCTGCCGGAGCGCCTTGCGGCCTTCGCGGTCGAGCGCCGCGAACTCCTCGTCCGACAGCGCGATCCCGGCGGCGGCGGGGATGTCTTTGATCTCAGACTCGTTCAGTCGAAATCGGTCGAAAGCGAGACCTGTTCCCAGGCCTTCAGCTCCGCCTGCAGCGCCGTCAGCTTTTCACCCACCAGCTTGACCGCGTCGGGGCCCAGCAGCAGATGGGCCGGCGGATCCTTGGCCTCGACCAGCTGCAGGATGGCCCGCGCGGCCTTGGCCGGGTCGCCCGACTGCTTGCCGTTGCGGGCTTGGCGGGCGGCGCGCTGGGTTCCGAACACCTCGTCATAATCGGTGATGGTGTGCGCCGCCCGCACCATCGACCGGCCGGCCCAGTCGGTGCGGAACCCGCCCGGCTCGACCGCGGTGACGGCGATGCCGAAGCCCTTCACCTCCTTGCCCAGGGATTCGGAGATGCCCTCGAGGGCGAATTTGCTGCCGTGATAGAAGGCAATGCCGGGAAAGGTGATGATGCCGCCCATCGAGGTGATGTTGACGATGTGGCCGCTGCGGCGCGTGCGCATGAAGGGCAGCACGGCCTGGATCACGGCAACGGCGCCGAAGACGTTGACGTCGAACTGGCGGCGCAGGTCGTCGAGGGGCGATTCCTCGACCGTGCCCTCATGGCCGTAGCCGGCATTGTTGACCAACACGTCGATCGGCCCGATTGCGGCCTCGACCTTTTCGACCGCCGGTGCGATGGCTGCGGTGTCGGTGACGTCAAGCAGCACGCCGACGGACCGGCCGGGGCTCAGCGCGTCGAATTCGGCGCGCGCGGCCTCGTTGCGCAGCGTGCCGGCGACACGGTGGCCGGCGGCCAGAGCCTCGGTCGCCAGCGCCCGGCCGAAGCCCGAACTGACACCGGTGATGAAGAAGGTCTTCGGGGCGCTCATGGTGACTCTCCTGTCATGCAGGACATATCTGGGCTCACCGCACTGCCGTGGTAACCGGTGCAATCCTCAATAGGCCCTGAAGCCAAACTTCAAAATGGCGCCGTGGCCGGCGACGGCTTGCGGGCGAAGTCGATGAAGGCGCGCAGCGCGGCCGGCAGCTGCCGCCGCCCGGGATAGTACAGGAAGAAGCCCGGATAGGCCGGGCACCAATCCTGCAGCACACGGACCAGCCGGCCTTCGGACAGCAGCCCTTCGACCTGCTGCTCGAACAGATAGGCCAGGCCGGCGCCGGCCAGCGCCGCGTCGATCATCAGGTCCTGGTCGCTCAGGGTCAGGGGGCCATCGACCTCGACCTCCAGCTCGATGCCGCCGCGCTCGAACTCCCAGGCATAGAGCGCGCCGCTGTGGAAGCGGTAGCGGATGCAGGGCTGCCCGCGCAGGTCGTGCGGCGTGGCCGGCACCGGATGACGCCCGAAATGCTCGGGCGATCCGACGATGGCGAAGCGGTGCCGCGGGCCGATCGCGGTGGCGATCATGTCGGCGGCGATGACCTCGCCTAAGCGCACCCCGGCGTCGAAGCCGGCCGACACCACATCGCTCAGCGCATCGTCCGCCACCACCTCGACCCGCACATCGGGGTAGGCGCGCTGGAAGCGGGTGACGATCGGCAGCAGCACCAGCCGGGTGGCGGCGCGCGACGCGTTCAGCCGCAGCGTGCCCGCCGGGGCGCCGCGGAACAGGTTCAGATCCTCGATCGCATCGTCGATGTCGCGGAAGGCGGGCCGGATCCGGGCGAACAGCCGCTCGCCCGCCTCGGTCAGCGCGACGCTGCGGGTGGTGCGGTTGACCAAGCGAAGGTCCAACCGCTCCTCGATTGCGCGCAGGGCGTGGCTCAGCGCCGAGGGCGTGACGCCCAGCTCCACGGCGGCGCGGCGAAAGCTGCGATGGGTGGCGATGGCCAGGAAGACCGACAGGTCGGCCGGATCGATCCGCTTCATTGATGAGATCATCTCATGATCTCGATGCAGATTTACACGATTATTTCATGAGCTGCGAGGCGGTAGCGTTTCTTCATCAGGCCCACGACGCCGCATCCCGCGACCGGGCAGACGAGGAGAAACATCATGCGTGTCTGGTTCATCACCGGTGCGTCGCGCGGCTTCGGCGCCCTGATCACGGAACAGGCCCTGGCCGCCGGCGATGCGGTCGTGGCCACGGCGCGGGACCCGGCGACGGTGGCGGCCCGCTTCGGCGACCAGCCCAACCTGTTGCCGGTCAAGCTGGACGTCACCCAGGAAGACCAGGCCCACGCCGCGGTCGAACAGGCGGTGAAGCGCTTCGGCCGGATCGACATCCTGCTCAACAATGCCGGCTACGGCCTGCTGGGCGCGGTCGAGGAATCGGGGGCGCAGGAGGTCGAGCGGCTGTTCGGCACCAATGTCTTCGGCCTGCTGGCCGTCACCCGTGCCGTGCTGCCGCACATGCGGCGCCAGCGCTCCGGCCATGTCATCAACATCTCGTCGATCGGCGGCTACGGCTCCTATCCCGGCTGGGGCGTCTACTGCGCCACCAAATTCGCGGTCGAGGGGCTGACCGAGGCCCTGGCGACCGAGCTGGCGCCGCTGGGCATCCGGGCCACGGTGGTCGAGCCGGGCTTCTTCCGCACCGACTTCCTGGACGACCAGTCGCTGGTGAAGACCGAGCTGGAGATCGAGGACTATGCCGAGACGGTCGGCGCCATGCGCAGCTTCGCCGCCGGCGCCAACCACGCCCAGCCGGGCGATCCGCACAAGCTGGCCAAGGCGATGATCGCGCTGGTGAACGCGCCGAACCCGCCGCTGCGCATGCCCTTCGGCACCGACACGGTGGCGGTGATCGCGCAGAAGAACGCCAAGGTGGCCGCCGAGCTGGCGGAATGGCGCGACCTCGCCGTCTCGACCGACTGGGACAGCCCGGCGGCGTAAGGCCCGGACGGGAGGCCCATCGCGCGACCCGGAAGGCCGCCATCACACCCWGATGGCGGCCTTCATCTTTGCGACGGCTGCTGCTCCAGCTGCGCGCCCCGATCGACTTCCCGCGGCGGGAGGCCGGACAAGTGGCGCCGGCGATCGAAGGCGTGATCTCCTAGATCCGATTCAGGTCGCCAGGAAGCCGCCATCGACCGGGACGATGGCGCCGTTCATCATCGCCGCGGCGTCGCCCAGCAGGTAGAGGATGACCTCGGCCACGTCGTCCGGCTGGGCGAAGCGGCCGAGCGGGATGCGGCCCAGCATCGGGCCGGATTTGGCCGGATCGCTCCAGGCCTTCACCGCCATCGGCGTCAGGGTCACCACCGGATTGACGCTGTTGGTGCGGATGCCGTGCGGCCCCAGCTCCACCGCCATCACCCGGGTGATGGCGTCGAGCGCGCCCTTCGAGGCGCAATAAGCGGTGTGGTCGGGCAGGCCGATCGCCGAGGACACGCTGGAGACGTTGACGATGGCGCCGGGGCGGCCGCGGCGGATCATATCCCGCGCGACCTCCTGCGCCACGATCATCGGCGCCCGGGCGTTCACCGCCATGATCGCGTCGAAGCTGTCGACCGAGGTGTCGAGGAAGGATTCCAGCGTGGTGGTTCCGGCGCAGTTGACCAGGGCGTCGACGGGCAGCGCCGCGATCGCCGCCCGACGGGTGGCCTCGGGGTCGCCGAGGTCGACCGCGATGGTGCGGCAGCCGATCTCCGCCGCCAGTTCCTTGAGGTCCTCGGCGCTGCGGGTGGCGGCGATCACCTCGGCGCCGCGCCGGTGCAGCATCACCGCCGTGGCCCGGCCGATGCCCTTGCCGGCGCCGGTCACCAGCACCCGCCGCCCCGCGAAATCCCGTCCGTCCATCCCTGCCTCCCCGATCCTATGCCGTCGCCCAACCTATATCAGGGCCGGACCGGGGAAGGGGAGGCTGGCGGTCAGCCCTCCATGGTGCCCAGCAGGGCGGCGATCTTGATCGTCGCGAAGTTGGAGAAGGTGTCCGAGACGGCGTAGGGCAGGATGATCCGGTCGTGCAGCCGCATCGCGCCGCAGGTGTAGACGACGTTGGGGACGTAGCCTTCGCGCTCCGACGGTTCCGGCCGGACCAGCGGCTCGCGCGACCGGGCCAGGACCTTGGACGGGTCCGCCTTGTCCAGCAGGGCCGCCCCGATCGAGTATTTCCGCACCGGGCCGACGCCGTGGGTCAGCAGCAGCCAGCCCTCGTCCAGCTCGATCGGCGCCCCGCAATTGCCCATCTGCATGAACTCCCAGGGGAATTGCGGCTTCAGCACCGGCACGCCGCCGTCCCAGGTGTGGAGGTCGTCCGAGGTGATCAGATACAGGTTCTCGTTGTCCTGCCGGCTGATCATGGCATAGCGGCCGTCGATCCGGCGCGGGAACAGGGCCATGCCCTTGTTGTGCGAGGCGGAGCCCCGCAGCGGCGTCATCCTGAACGAGACGAAGTCGGTGGTCTCGATCAATTCGGACCGGATCGCCCGGCCGCTATAGGCGGTGTAGGTGGCGTAGAACACCCGGCGCCCGCCCTCGTCGAACTCGACGAAACGGGCATCCTCGATGCCGTTCGACTGGGACTCGGTGACGGGAAAGATCACCCGTTCGCTGATGTCCTCGTCCGGCGGGAAGACCAGTTCGACGACGTCGCCATCGGGGCCGGGCGTCCGGCTGCGGACCTTGGGGATCGATGCCAGACGGGCCGACGGGTCGACCGCCACGCTGCCGTCGGCGGCGATCGTCCCCGAGCGGAAGGTCAGGGACGAGACATGGCCCTCGCCGACGGCGCGAAGGCTCAGGATGAAGCGCCGCCCGCCTTCCGGCGCGCCGGTCTGGTCGGGGTGGGCGACGATGCTGGGGTTGAACAGCGCCGCCGCCTCGAAGGAGTACTCGTGCATGAAAAAGGCGCCGACCAGCTGGCGCTGCACCCGGGTGAACAGCGAATGGCTGGCGAACGCGTCCTCCATGTCGTCGGCGCGCGCCTCGAAGGTCTCCAGCAGGTGGCGGTGGCGGCCCTGGAAGTTCTCCAGAACCTCAGCCATCAGGCTGGCCGCCGTCTCGGGGGCGAGCGACAGGACCCGGTCGACGACATGGTTCGCCCGGGTCTTTTCGGTGGGGTTCAGGTCCCGCGGCTGGGCCGTCGGCCCGAACGGGCGCACCACCACCCGGGCCGGGTCCGGACGCAGATAGAGGGCCTGCCGGTTCAGGAACGTGGCTTGCGACAAGGCAACCTCGGCTTTCATGGGGGGAACCCCCGGGGCGTTCACGATGCTACGCCAGCCGCGGCACGAATTTGGTGCGGCCGTCGCTGAGACGCGCGATCTGGCGAATCTCCGAAAGACCGAGAAGATAGGACACAACGGACTCGCCACCGCGATTTTCATTCAGGCGGTCGGGATGCAGGCCGTCGCGGCAGCTGCCGGTCTCCAGGTCGACCAGCGACAGGGACAGGTCGTTGCCGCCGAGGAACCAGGCGAAGGCGCGGGCCGCATCGGCCTTCCACGCCGCATCGCCATCGGCGCGCCACGCCGCCAGGCAGGCCGAGATCGTCGCGGTGGCCTCCAGCGGCTGCTGGTCGAAGGCTTGCGGCGCTGCCCGCCCGGTGCCGAAGCTGGCCGAACCGACCGGCCGGAACAGGCCGGCGGGCGTGGTCTGCAGCCCCATCAGCCAGCGCAGGGACCGCAGGCCGGCATCGACATAGGCGGGCGCATGGGTCGACATGCCGGTGGCGATCAGGGCCTGGGGCAGGCGGGCATTGTCATAGGCCAGCCCGTCCTCGAACCACACCCAATCCGGGGCCTCGACCGCCGCCAGGAGGGCCATCAGCCGGTCGGCGAGGTCGTGGCGAACCCGCTCGGCCAGGGTGTCCTCGGCGACCACCGCGCAATAGGCGTCCAGCCCCAGCAGCGTGAAGGCCCAGGCCCGGGGCGACCGGAAGCCCTCGACCGTCGGCAGCGCCTCGGCGAACAGGGCGATGGCCCAGCGTCGCCGCGAGGTGCTGGTGTCGCTGCGGGCGCATTCGCCCAGGGCCCACAGCGTCCGCCCGTGGCTGTCCTCCGAACCGGTGTCCTCGAGCCAGCGCCGGTCGAAGCTCATGAAGTTCCGGAACCGCCGGGTGTCGGGGTTCCAGGCATGCTGGACGAAGCCGGCCAGCCGGGCGATCAGCGGCTCGGGCAGGCGCGGGTCGCGGGGGTTGTTCAGCGCGCAGGCCACCAGCAGCGCGCGGGCATTGTCGTCGACGCAGTAGCCATGGGACCGGTCGGGCACCGAATGGACCGCATGCTGGAACAGCCCGGTGTCGTCGCACATCGACAGGAAATGGCCGATCTGCATCTCCGGCGTGGCGACGCCGTCGGTCGAGGGCACGAACTGGTCGGGCCGCTCGATCACCCGCAGGCGCTGTCCGCGCCGGGCGCGTTCGAAGGTGGCGAGGTAGCGCTCCGCGGTCCGCGCCCAGGTCATCGACCGGCTGCTGGCATAGGCGCGCTTGCGCATCGCCTGCCGCCGGTCGTCGTCGGTCAGCAGCTCCGCGATCTCGCGGCCGATGGTCTCGGCATCGCCGAACGGCACCAGGAGGCCGCGGCCGTCGGCCAGCAGCTCCTGGGCGTGCCAGTAGGGCGTCGACACCACTGCCTTGCCCAGCCCGAAGCTGTAGGCCAGGGTGCCCGAGGTCATCTGCGCCTCGCTGAGATAGGGCGTGACGTAGACGTCGGACATGGCGATGTAGTCGAGCAGCGTGGTGCGGTCGACGAACTGGTCGAGCAGCACGACATTGTCCTCGACGCCGCGGTCCCGCACCCGCGCCACCAGGCTCTCGCGATAGGCCTCGCCCTGGTCGCGGACCAGGTTGGGATGGGTCGCGCCGAGCACGACATAGACCGCGTCGGCCCGGCTCTCCAGGATCGTCGGCATGGCGTCGATCATGACTTCGATGCCCTTGTTGGGGGACAACAGGCCGAAGGTCAGGATTACCGATCGGTCGCTGAAGCCGAACTTGGCCTTGGCCTTGTCGGGCTCGACGAAGGCGACGTCGGGGATGCCGTGGGCGATGACCTCGATCTTGTCCGCCGGCACGGCATAGACGGTGCGCAGCAGCTCGCGGCCCTTCTCGGCCATGACCACGACCCTGGACGACAGGTCGATGATCCGGTTCAGGACGCGGCGCTGCACCGGGGTCGGTTCCGCCAGCACCGTGTGCAGCGTGGTGACGATCGGCATGGTCAGCCGCGACAGCAGCGCCAGGATGTGGCCGCCGGCCTCGCCGCCGAAGATGCCGAACTCATGCTGCAGCGAGACCACGTCGAACTGGCCGGCGTTCAGGAAATCGGCGGCGCGGACATAGTCTTCGATCTTCTCGTCGCCGACCTGCAGGCGGACGGCGGCGGGATAGTCGTAGCTGTGGCCGTGGTCGCTCATCGCCACGATCGAGGCCTCGACCTCCGCGCTCGACGCCGACACTGCCTGCTGCAGGTCGGTGGTGAAGGTAGCGATGCCGCAGCGGCGCGGCAGCGAGTTGCCGATGAAGGCCAGGCGGGTCAGCTGGGTCACGGCGGGCCTCCATCGGGCAGGCTGGCGAAACCGCCGCTGCCCCGGTGAGAAAGGGGCGATCTCGGCCCATGCCGGATCGGGGACTGGGCGGGCTCGATGCCCCCGCGCCTCAGCCCTTCTTCTTTTTGGGCAAGGGCGCCGGGGGCGGCGCCGCCTTGGTCAACAGCGACCCTGTGGTAACTGCGGCGATTGGCTTTGGTGCCTTCGGCTTGCGGATTTCCCGATTGCTGCGTTTCTGGCTCTTGGCCATGAGATCTCCTGTGCACCCGATCGATCGGGGGCGGTGGGTGAGGCGTGAAGCGACCGCGTTTTGCGGGGCGATGGGCGCCGGCGGCGCGATCAGTCCAGGGCCTTGAGATTGTCGGCGGATGACTTGCCGGTCTTGCGGTCGGCGACCAGGTCGAAATCCAGCTTCTGGCCGTCGCGGAGGTGGCCGAGGCCGGAGCGCTCCACGGCGCTGACATGGGCGAAGGCGTCGCTGCCGCCTTCATCCAAGGCAATGAAGCCGAACCCCTTCCGGGCATCGAACCACTTCACGGTTCCTGTGGTCATGAGACCTCATTTTGCAAACATAGGTTTTGCGGGCCCGCGAAATTCACGGCCGCCGAAATCGCATGTCCGGATAAGAAGATCCCAGCTTCGCGCCAAATTTTGTCTATGTAAAGACAAATTGAGGGATCGATTTCGGATTTAATTGAAATGGTACTCTTTCGAAGAAAATTCAAGAGATTCCAATAATATCAAATGGTGTACTGGATTGTACGGCAGATTATGTAGCAGGAGGATGGGATTTTTTATGCGATCCAGTGAGGAAGCGCTGCAAATACGGCCGGACCGAAGGGGCGCGGCATGGCTTCCCATCGTAATCGGGCCGGGTCGACACCATGTTTGACAGGTGGTTTGCAGGACAGCGGCGCGCGCTCGCCGCTGGGATCGTCGAGGCCGTCCGCGTTCGATTGCGTCGACGGACTCTTGCTTGACCCAGAAGGCCCCGCGGCTCGGCGGGATCGGTTTTGCGGTTTCCGCACATTGCGCGTCGCACCGCCCGGCTGGTCCGGGCGTGGGTGCCATGCGCCAGCACAGAGGTGACCTCCATGAGGATCGACAGCATGAAGCGCCTGCAGCGCGATGCCGAGCAGGGGGACGCCGCTGCCCAGTTCAACCTCGGTGTCCTCTACGGCAACCGCGAGGACGACAACGGCTACGCCCTGGAGGACAGGCGGGCGGAGGCGATCAAATGGCTGACCCGCGCGGCGTCGCAGGGGCTGCACCGGGCCCAGGGCCGGCTGGCCGAGATCTACGGTGAAGACCCCGAGGTCTCGAAAGACGCGGTGAAGGCCTGCATGTGGTTCGTGATCGCGGCCAAGGGGCTGTCCGGCGCCCAGCAGCAGAGCGCCCAGGCGGGATATGAGCGGGCCGCTGCGCATCTGACCGTGCTGGAGATCGCGCGGGCACAGCGCCGGGCCGCGACCTGGAAGCCGAAGGTGGAGACAGTCGCCGCGCCGGCGGCGCCGTTGCCGGGCCTCGGGAGGATTGCATCATGAAAGCCTGGTTCGTTCCCCCCGTGATCATCCCGCTCGGCCTGATCGTGCTGATCGCCCTCTACGCCGTGATGCGCGCCGCCACCTAGCACGCCGGGATGGCGGCGAGACCGAGGGATTCGCGATGACCATGCGCACCATCACCACCACCGCAGTCTTCGCGCATCCCTTCGTGCTGAGCGGCATCGACGGCGTGCAGCCGCCGGGCAGCTACGAGGTTGAGACCGACGAGGAGTGGATCGACGGCACGTCGCCGCCGGCCTACCGGCGGATCGCGACGATGATCCGCCTGGCCGGACGGCCGGGGACCGGAGAGACGGTCCAGGTCGTGGCCGTGGACCCGGACGAGCTTGCCGCCGCCCTGGTCCGGGATGCCGCCGGTGCCGTCGCCAACCCTCCTTCGCCGGGTTCGTCCACGGCGATCCCGGCCGGGGAGGGGGCGTCGGCCGAGCCTCGCCCGCAGGTGCCGTCCGGGCCGACGGCAACGCCGCAACCCGAGCGCCGGTTCCTGGACGGCTGGCGCGACTGGCTGGCGGTCAACCCCCACGCGCTGGCCTGGATCGCCGCGATCGCCGGCGGCGTCGTGCTCGCTGCTTTCGTCGTGGCCTGGTGATCGATCAGGGCACGCCGCAGGGCCTGTTCTTCCCGCCGGAACTGGCGTCGCTGTTGGTGCACGAAGCCGATTGATCGCGCGGCCGATCGGAAGCTCTCGGCACGAGCGGCTTGTTACGGCAGTAACGCCTTTCCGCAGCGCGGACATCAGCCGGTAACGCCGTGCATGCAATCCGGTCGGCGACGCGGACCGACGCGCGGCGGTGTGGCGACCGTCCCTGGAAACGGGTCGCGCAATTGAGAGGCTCCGGCATGGCAGGCGACCGATCCATCCCGATCTCGGTGCTCGACTGGGCGCCGGTGCGCGCCGGGGAGACGCCGCGGGAGGCGCTGCAACAGGCCGTGGACCTCGCCCGCCATGTCGAGACGCTCGGCTTCAAGCGGTTCTGGCTGGCCGAACACCATGGCGCGGCGATCGTCGCCAGCGCTGCGACCTCGGTGGTCATCGGCCATATCGCCGGGCAGACCTCGACCCTCCGCGTCGGCTCCGGCGGCATCATGCTGCCGAACCACCCGCCGCTGATGGTCGCCGAACAGTTCGGCACGCTGGCGGCACTCTACCCCGGCCGGATCGATCTCGGGCTGGGCCGCGCTTCCGGCACCGCCCCGGGCGACGAGGCCACCCTGCGCGCCCTGCGCCAGCGGCCGGACGCCCGCGACCGCTTCCCCGCCGATGTGCGCGAACTGCAATCCTATTTCGGCGAGGCCGGGTCGGCGCAGGGCGTCCGGGCCGCGCCGGGCGCCGATGTGGACGTGCCGGTCTGGCTGCTCGGCTCCTCCGGCTTTTCGGCGGGGGAGGCGGCGGCACTGGGGCTGCCCTTCGCCTTCGCCGCCCATATCGCGCCGGCCGCGCTGGATGCCGCGGTCAGGATCTACCGGTCGGGCTTCCGGCCGTCGGCGGCGCTGGCCCGGCCGCATCTGATGGTCAGCGCCCTGATCGTCGCCGCCGAGACCGACCGGGCGGCGCGGCGCCTGATGACCTCGATTCAGCAGGCCGCGATCGCCCTGCTGCGCGGCCGGCCCAGCTGGCTGCCGCCGCCGACGGACGACCCGATGGCCTTCGCGGACCCTGATGATCAGGCCCTGCTGCAACGGATGATGCCCTACGCCATCGTCGGGTCGCGCGAGACGGTGCGCGACGGGATCGAGGCCCTGATCGCCAGGACCGACGCCGACGAGCTGGCCATCCTGTCCTTCGTCCATGACCAGGAGGCACGGCGCCGGTCCTTCGACATCGTCGCCGGGGTCCGGGCGTGGGCGGCACCGGCCGGCTGAACCGGCCGCCGCAGGGCGGTTGATCGGCCCGTTCGCGTCGCTGATCGGCGCGCCGTACCTGATCTGGCTGATCGGCCGCAAGCCGGCGCCGTGACCGGCAGTCCGATGCCCGATGGTGCGGCAACCGGTCCGAGGGGCGGCCTGATGACGTTTGCGGCCGAAGGGGCGCAATATGCCGCCAAGCCGACCAGGGAGACCCCAGCTTGAAGTTGCGCATGGCAATCAGCGTGCTGCTGTTCGCGAGTCTCGCGCCCAGCGGTGCCGCGTTCGCCGACGATGCCGGAAAGGGAAAGCTCACCGGGGATTGGGGCGGCGTTCGCACGGATCTCCAGCAGGCCGGAATCGACTTCCAGTTCGGCTACACCTCCGAGCTCGGCTACAACGCGGCGGGCGGCACCAAGAACCAGCTGAGCTACGACGACCAGCTGTCGTTCGGCGCCACCTTCGACCTCGACCGCCTGCTGGGGGCCCATGACGCGAAGATCCAGCTGACCATCACCGACCGCAACGGCCGGAACCTGAGCGACGACGCCCAGCTCGGCACGCTGCAGCAGGTCCAGGAGGTGTTCGGCCGCGGCCAGACCTGGCGCCTCACCCAGTTCTGGTACAATCAGAAGTACTTCTCCGGCGCGCTGGACTGGAAGATCGGCCGGCTGACCGTCGGCGAGGATTTCGCCAGCTTCAGCTGCAAGTTCCAGAACCTGACCTTCTGCGGTTCTCAGCCGGGCAACCTGGTCGGCAACTACTGGTACAACTGGCCGGTCAGCCAGTGGGCCACCCGCGTGAAGGTCAACATCCCCGGCTTCGGCTATGTCCAGTCCGGCGCCTACCAGATGAACCCGGGCTTCCTGAACGTCGACCAGGCGGTGCTGCCGAACAACCCGTCCGGCACCACGGGCGTCATGGTCCCGGTCGAGGTCGGCTGGACCCCGACGCTCGGCCCGGCCCAGCTTCCCGGCAGCTACAAATTCGGCGCCTGGTACGACACCTCGACCGCGAACGACGTGTTCACCGATGACGACGGCAACCCCGAGGTCCTCACCGGCCGGCCGTTCGAGGACCGGCATGGCCGGTACGGGGCCTACATCAACTTCCTGCAGCAGGTCACGCGCCCCGATCCCGACAATCCCGACCGGGGTCTGAGCCTGTTCCTCAACGCCACCGTCGCCGACCAGCGGACCTCGACGATCGACAACCAGATCGCCGTCGGCCTGATCTACACCGGCCCCTTCGATGCCCGGCCGAAGGACGAGATCGGCTTCGCCTTCGGGCGGACCCATGTCAACGACCGCGTGGCCAAGGGCCAAAGGCTGCTGAACAATGCCGGGCTCGGCCCCGTGGCCGTGCAGGATTCCGAATACGCCTTCGAGCTCTACTATGGCCTGCAGGCGACCGACTGGCTGATGGCGCGCCCCAACATCCAGTACATCCGGCTTCCCGGCGGCACGAGCCACAACGACGACGTCCTGGTGCTTGGCCTGAAGACCTCCATCGACTTCTGAGAGACCGCTTGGAAACGGGCCGGCGCGGCCGTCTGATGGCGGTGTCTCCGCTTCCGGTGCTCACGGACGACCATGTCCGCCGCGCGCCGGTTCTCGACACCACCACCAGCCGACTCGCGCCAACCGGTTTCGAAGCGGTCTCTAACGCGGTGCCGGGGCGTTTGTTGCTCGACCGTGCCGCATGATCGGTGGACAATCGCGGCAACCAAGGCTGGGAGGCCGTTCTGGAGATGCATCCGGCCCATCGTCGGTGTGCCGGCGACTGACCGTTCAGAGCGAAGGACCCCGCAGATGCCACTCCCTTCGAAATCGCGACCGATCCTGCTGGTGTCGGGGCTGGTCTATGGCCTGATCGGCCTGGCCCTGGCGGCCGGCGGCGTGTGGCTCGGTCTGCTCGGCGGGTCGCTCTACTACGTCATCGCCGGTGTCGGGATCCTGGTCACCGGCGGGCTGCTGATGGCGGGGCGGCCCGGGGCCCTGTGGGTTTATGCCGCCGTGCTGATCGGAACGCTGGCCTGGGCGGTCGCCGAGATCGGCTTCGACTGGTGGCCGCTCGCGGCCCGCGGCGACGTCATCTTCCTGCTGGGCCTGTGGCTGCTGACGCCGTGGATCACGCGTGCGCTCAGCCATCGCGCCGGGGCATCCCGCATGACCATGACCCTGCCGCTCTGGGTCGGGGTGGTGGCGAGCGTGGCGGTGCTGGCGGTCGGCCTGCTCTCCTCCTATCACGATATCCATGGCACGATCGCCGCGGTGGCATCTCCGCCGCCACAGCCACCGGCCGGTCAGCCGGACGAAGATTGGCGCGCCTACGGCCGGACCGAGTCCGGGCAGCGCTATTCGCCGCTGGCCGAGATCACGCCGGCCAACGTCAAGGGCCTCAAGGTCGCCTGGACCTTCCGCACCGGCGACCTGCCCGGGGCGAACGATCCCGGCGAAACCACCTTCGAGGTCACCCCGATCAAGGTGCGGGACACGCTCTATCTCTGTTCCCAGCACCAGCGCCTGTTCGCCCTGGATGCCAAGACCGGCGCGCTGCGCTGGTCCTACGATCCCAAGGTGCAGAACAACCCGACCTTCCAGCACCTGACCTGCCGCGGCGTCTCCTACCACGAGACAGCGGCCGGGGCGGTCGACACCACAGGGGCGCCGGCGCCGGCCGATTGCCCGCGCACCATCTTCCTGCCGGTCAATGACGGCCGCATGATCGCGCTCAACGCCGAGACCGGTGCGCTGTGCGAGAGCTTCGGCGACCACGGCACGCTGAACCTGCAGGAGGGGATGGGCGTGCAGACGGCGGGCTTCTACGAGCCGACCTCGCCGCCGATCGTCAGCGACAAGATCATCGTCATCGCCGGCTCGGTGATCGACAACTACTCGACCCAGGAGCCATCGGGCGTCATCCGCGGCTTCGACATCCACACCGGAAAGCTGGTCTGGGCCTGGGATGCCGGGGCAGTCGACGAGAACGCCCTGGCGTCCGCGACGCACACCTACACGAACAATTCGCCCAATTCGTGGATGACCGCGTCCTACGACCCCAAGCTGGGCCTGGCCTACATGCCGATGGGCGTGCAGTCGCCCGACATCTGGGGCGGCAACCGCACCCCGGAATCGGAACGGTATTCGAGCGCGCTGGTGGCGCTGGACATCAACACCGGCAAGCGCGTCTGGTCCTACCAGACGGTGCATCACGATCTCTGGGACATGGATTTGCCGTCCCAGCCCAGCCTGGTCGACCTGGCCACGCCGGAGGGCACGCGCCCGGCCATCCTGCAGCCGGCCAAGACCGGCAACCTCTTCGTGCTGGACCGGCGAACCGGCGAGCTGATCGTGCCGGCGCCGGAGCGGCCGGTGCCGCAGGGCCCCGCCCCGGGCGACCGCCTGTCGCCGACCCAGCCCTTCTCCGAACTCACCTTCCGCCCCGAGAAGCTGCTGACCGGTGCCGACATGTGGGGCGCGACCATCTTCGACCAGCTCGCCTGCCGCATCCTGTTCCACCAGATGCGCTACGAGGGCACGTTCACGCCGCCTTCGCTGCAGGGCACCCTGGTGTTCCCAGGCAATCTCGGCATGTTCGAATGGGGCGGCATCGCCGTCGACCCGGTCAGGCAGATCGCCATCGCCAACCCGATCGCCATCCCCTTCGTCTCCAAGCTGCTGCCGCGCGGCCCGGACAACCCGGCGGCGCCGAACGACGCGCACCCGTCGGGCAGCGAGATCGGGGTCCAGCCGATGTACGGCACGCCCTACGGCGTGGTGCTCCACCCGTTCCTGTCGCCGGTCGGGCTGCCCTGCATGCGGCCGCCCTGGGGCTACATGGCCGCGATCGACCTCAAGACCATGAAGATCGCCTGGATGCACCGCAACGGCACCATCCGTGACAGCGCGCCGGTGCCGATCCCGATCAAGATGGGCGTGCCCAGCCTGGGCGGGCCGATGACCACCGGCGGCGGCGTGGCCTTCCTGACCTCGACGACGGATTATTATATCCGCGCCTATGACGTCACGAATGGCGACCAGCTGTGGGAAGACCGCTTGCCGGCAGGCGGGCAGTCGACCCCGATGACCTACGCCGTCGACGGCCGCCAATATGTCGTCACGGCGGCCGGCGGGCATGGGTCCTTCGGCACGAAGATCGGCGATTACGTCATCGCCTATGCCCTCGACAAGTAGGGAGCCCTCCTCTCGGAACAGTGGGCGAACATGACCAGTCAGATCGTCGCCAGCCTTCTGGTGGTTCTCTGCTTCCTCGATTGGCGGCTCATGCGCAACCGGCCGGTCTGGTCGAGGCTTGCGACGTGCGGGATCCTGTTCGGCGGGCTGACGATCATGGTGGTCAGGGTCGTCGGTTCCCTGCTGCAGCCGGCCTTCGCCGGATCGACCTTCGAGGAGGTCATCTGGCAGCAGGTCCTGGCCGCCATGTGGTGGCTGTTCGCGGCGCGGCTCCTGGTCAACACCGTGCGGGCTGCGCTCCCGCACGGGGCCTTCCGCCACGAGGGCGGATTGCTGTCCGACCTGCTGGCGGGCGTGATCTATCTCGCCGCGACCCTCACCGTGGTCAGCACCGTCTTCGGATTCCCGGTCCGGGCCCTGGTGGCGACATCGGGGGTGATCGCGATCGTCCTCGGCCTCGCGCTCCAGAACACCCTGGCGGACGTGTTCGCGGGCATCGCGATCGGCATCGAGCGCCCTTACTCTGTCGGCGACAGGGTCTGGATCGAGGGCGGGATCGAAGGCGTGGTGGTGCAGATCACCTGGCGGTCGGTCCGGGTCTGGACCGACGGCAACGACATCGCCTCGGTGCCGAACAGCATCGCCACCCGGTCGCGGGTCATCAACCGCAGCGTCCCGTCGGAACAGCGGAACGATTCCGTCCACGTGCCCTGTTCTATCGATGTGCCTCCGGAACGGGTGGTGGAGCTGGTCAGGCAGGCCATTCTGCTGTGCCCCACCATTCTCGCGACACCGGCGGCCGGCGTCTCCCTTGCCAGCGTCGGCAAGCGCTGGAACGTCTACAGCATCTCGTTTTCCGTCTCGCATAGCAGCGTTCTGGGCGAGACCAAGAGCACCCTGCTGACCCAGGTGATGCGCCAGTTCCGCGCCGCCGGCCTGGGCGATGCCCGGGGCGGCCGCGGTGCGATCGGAGACGGAGGGGGAGGGAAGCAGCCCCTGGCCATCCCCCTGTTCCAGGCCCTGACCGACGACCAGCGCGCCGAACTCGAACGCCAGGCCTCGATGCGGACGCTCGATCCGGGCGACCTGCTGTTCGCCCAGGGCGGGACGGAAGCATCGCTGTTCGTCGTCGTATCCGGGGTGCTGGAGGTGTCGCGGGCGAATGGCGGCTCGACCACCACCATCGGCCGCATCGGATCCGGCGACTATATCGGCGAGATCGGCCTGCTGACCGGCGCGCCGCATGCCGGCACGGTCAAGGCGCTCACCCATGCGCTCGTGCTCGAGGTCACGAAGGAGCATCTGGCGCCCCTGCTGGCGGCACAGCCCGAACTGATGAGGGAGTTGGAAGCCTCGGCCCGCCACGGCCAGGCCCTGGTCGACCGCAGCGTGGCGGCCAGCGTGGGAGCGCACGCCGTGCCTCCCGGCCAGCTGCTCTCCTGGATCCGGCAGTATTTCCGCGAGCACGGCCTGTAGGGATCATCGGACGGCCGGTCGACTGCGGTCAGTGGCCCTTTCGGTCACCCACGCTGCTTCGGTCACCCATGCTGCGGAGTCTCCCGCGCCGTCCGAGTCTCACGATCAGACGTCCAGGTTCACCACCTTCAGCGCGTTCTCCTGGATGAAGTCGCGGCGCGGTTCGACGATGTCGCCCATCAGGGTCGAGAACACCTCTTCGGCGTCGTCGGCATGCTTGACCTCGACCCGCAGCAGCACCCGGGCGTTGGGGTCCAGCGTGGTCTCCCACAGCTGATCCGGGTTCATCTCGCCCAGGCCCTTGTAGCGCTGCACCGCCAGTCCCTTGCGGCCCTGCTCCAGCACCCGGTCGATCAGGTCGATCGGGCCGGTGATCGGCCACTCCTGGGCGGCGCCCTTCGGGTTCATCCAGGTCAGCACGCCCGGCCGCTTGTACAGCGCCTGGAAATCCGCGGCCAGGCGGTCGAGCTTGTGCGCCTCGACCGACCGGATGATGTCGGAATCGATGATCCGGCCCTCGGTGACCCCGCGCAGGACGCGGCGGAACACCAGGCCGCCCGGCTGGTTGCCCTCCGGCGGCAGGGCCGAGCCCTGCCAGCCGCGCTCGAACTCCGGCGTCAACGCGTCCAGCCGTTGCGCCACATAGGTCGCGGTCTCGGTCGCCAGGGCGGCGTCATGGACGATGCGCGGCGACATCGCGCCGGCGATCGCCACCTGCTCCACCACATTGCGCTGGCCGACCTTGCGGATCAGCGGGGTGAGCAGGTGCTTGGCCTCCAGCGCCTGCTCCAGGCGGGAGCGCAGGTCGAGGCCTCCGATCTGGTTGCCGTCGAACGGCGTGAACACCAGGTCGCGCATGCCGCTGTCGATCAGATAGGCCTCGAGCGCGTCGTCGTTCTTCAGATACACCGCCTCCTTGCCCCGGGCGGCGCGGTACAGCGGCGGCTGGGCGATATAGAGGTAGCCGCGCTCGATCAGCTCCGGCATCTGGCGGTAGAAGAAGGTCAGCAGCAGGGTGCGGATGTGGCTGCCGTCGACATCGGCGTCGGTCATGATGATGATGCGATGGTACCGCGCCTTGTCGGCGTTGAACTCGTCGCGGATGCTGGTGCCCAGCGCCGTGATCAGGGTGCCGATCTCGGCCGACCCCAGCATCTTGTCGACCCGCGCCCGCTCGACGTTCAGGATCTTGCCGCGCAGCGGCAGGATGGCCTGGAACTTGCGGTCGCGGCCCTGCTTGGCGGAGCCGCCGGCGCTGTCGCCCTCGACCAGGAACAGTTCGGATTCGGCGGGGTCGCGGTTCTGGCAGTCGGCCAGCTTGCCGGGCAGGGAGGCGAAGTCGAGCGCGCCCTTGCGCCGGGTCAGGTCGCGCGCCTTGCGCGCCGCCTCGCGGGCCGAGGCCGCCTCGACTGCCTTCTGGATCACCCGCTTGGCGTCGTTGGGATGCTCCTCGAACCAGGTCGCCAGCATCTCGTTGACCACCGCCTCGACCGCCGGACGGACCTCGGAGGAGACCAGCTTGTCCTTGGTCTGGCTGGAGAATTTCGGATCCGGCACCTTCACCGACAGGACGCAGCTCAACCCCTCGCGGGCGTCGTCGCCGGTCAGCGCCACCTTTTCCTTCTTCAGGATGCCGCTCTCGGTGGCGTAGTTGTTCACCTGCCGCGTCAGCGCGCCGCGGAACCCGGCCAGATGGGCGCCGCCGTCACGCTGCGGGATGTTGTTGGTGAAGCACAGCATGGTCTCGTGGTAGCTGTCGTTCCACTGCATCGCCACCTCGACGGTCATGCCGTCGCGCTCGGCGGTCACCGTGATCGGCTCGGGGTGCAGCGGCTGCTTGGCCTTGTCGAGATAGGCCACGAAGGCCTTCAGCCCGCCCTCGTAATGCAGCTCGACCACCTTCGGCTCCGGCCCCCTGGCGTCGGTCAGGGTCAGCTTGACGCCGGAGTTCAGGAAGGCGAGTTCGCGCAGCCGGTGCTCCAGCGTGCCGAAGTCGAACTCGGTCTTGGTGAAGGTCTTGGTCGAGGGCAGGAAGGTGATGTGGGTGCCGCGGTTCTCGCCCTGCGGCCCGACCGCCTTCAGCGGCGCCTCGACGTCGCCGTCGTGGAACCGGGCGAACCACTGGTGGCCGTCGCGGAAGATGGTCAGGTCCAGCGTGTCCGACAGCGCGTTGACCACCGAGACGCCGACGCCGTGCAGGCCGCCCGAGACCTTGTAGGAGTTCTGGTTGAACTTGCCGCCGGCATGCAGCTGGGTCATCACCACCTCGGCGGCGCTGATGCCCTCTTCCTCATGGATCGCCACCGGGATGCCGCGGCCGTTGTCGGTCACGGTGACCGAGCCTTCGGCGTTCAGCGTCACCGTGATGGTGTCGCAGTACCCGGCCAGCGACTCGTCGATCGCGTTGTCGACGACCTCGTACACCATGTGGTGCAGGCCCGACCCGTCATCGGTGTCGCCGATATACATGCCCGGCCGTTTGCGCACCGCTTCCAGGCCACGCAGCACGGTGATGGAGCTGGCATCGTAGGCGCCGCCGTCGTTCGCGATCTCAGAATCCGACATTCTTCTTCATCCGTTTTGTTCCGTCACCCTGGCGTCGTCGACGCCGAAGTGGCGTGCCCGGTCCCCGAGCGGCGCGAACAGCGCCGTGTCGGTGCCGGTCATCCAAGCCTGGGCGCCGAGCGCCAGGATCTCCTCGTAGAGGGCGGCACGACGCGTGCCGTCGAGATGCGCCGCCACCTCGTCGAGGAGGAGAAGAGGCGGGGCGCCGCGTTCGCCGGCGAGCAGGCGGGCATTGGCGAGGACGATGCCGATCAGCAGCGCCTTCTGCTCGCCGGTGGAGCATTGCGCCGCCGGCATCGCCTTCGACCGGTGGTGGACGGAAAGGTCGCTGCGATGCGGTCCTTCCGTCGCGGCGCCGGCCGCGGCGTCGATCCGTCGATTATCGCACAAAAGGCGGCGGAATGCCTCTTCGGCGTCGACCGCCGGCCGATCGTCAAGCCACGCCTCGATCCGGCCGTCGATGGCCAGGTCGGCGCGCGGAAACGGGCCGTCCACCATCAGCGACTCGGCGCCGCGCAGCCGCGCCACCAGCTCGCGCCGGGCGGCGGCGACGGCGGCGCCGGCGGCCGCCATGGCGTCCTCCAGCGCGGTCAGCCAGGCCGCGTCGGGGCGAGGCGAATCCTTCAGCAGCCGGTTGCGGTCGCGCATCGCCCGCTCATAGGCGGCGAGCTGGCCGGCATGGTCGGGGTGGAAGCCGTAGACCAGCCGGTCGAGGAAGCGGCGGCGCTGGCTGGCGGCGTCGCCGAACAGCCGGTCCATCTGCGGCGTCAGCCACACCATCGGCGCGCGGGCGCCCAGCGCGGTCTGGCTCGGCGCCGGCCGGCCGTCGATCTTCACGGCACGGCGGCCCTCGCCGGGCTCCAGCTCGGTGCCGAGCGCGATCTCGCCGGTCGGGGTCAGCAGCTGGGCCGCGACCGCCCAGCCCTTGCCCTCGGCGGCCTGGCGTCGGGTCACCTCCGGCAGCGGCGCGCGGCGCAGGCCGCGGCCCGGCGACAGGAACGACACCGCCTCCAGCAGGTTGGTCTTGCCGGCGCCGTTCGGCCCGGTCAGCACCACCGGCCGCGGATCCAGCTCGATCCGCAGCTGGCCGTAGCAGCGGAACTCGGTCAGCGTCAGCCGCGTCAGCGCGATCCGGGCCGGCGGCCCGGACGGGGAGGGCGCCGGCCCCGACTGCGGGGCCTGCTCCGGCATGGGGTCCTGGGACATGTGGCTCAAGGCATCCGAAGCGGATGCTTCGCCCCTGTCATGGAGAAAGGGGCCATGACGATCGGGGCCGGCACGGTCGGTCCAAACCCGGTCACACCCGCATCGGCATCAGCACGTAGAGCGCGCTGGAATCGGCGGTGTCGCGGACGATGGTGGGCGACCCGGCATCGGCCATGGCGAAGCGGGCGCCGTCGCCTTCGATCTGCTGGGTGATGTCGAGGAGGTAGCGGCTGTTGAAGCCGATCTCGATCCTGGCCGCCTCGTAGCTGACCTCGATCTCCTCGGTGGCGCTGCCCTGCTCGGCCGAATTGGCCGACAGCGTCAGCGACCCGTTCTCGATCGTCAGCTTCACCGCCCGGCTCTTCTCGGTCGAGATGGTGGAGACGCGGTCGACCGCCTTGGCGAAGGCCTTGGCGTCGACCTCGAGGATCTTGTCGTTGCCGCTCGGGATCACCCGCTCATATTCCGGGAAGGTGCCGTCGATCAGCTTCGAGGTCAGGACCACGCCGTCGCCCGCAGTTCCCGCCAGGGTGAAGCGGGTCTTGGTCTCGGACAGCTGGACTTCGACCATCTCGCCGCTCTCGTCCAGCAGCTTGCGCAGCTCCATCACGGTCTTGCGCGGCACGATCACGCCGGGGATGCCGTCGGCACCGTCGGGCAGCGGCATCTCGATCCGGGCCAGGCGGTGGCCGTCGGTGGCGACGGCGCGCAGCACCGGCACGTTGTCGGCCTTGGCCGCGTGCAGGTAGATGCCGTTCAGGTAGTAGCGCGTCTCCTCGGTCGAGATCGCGAACTTGGTCCGGTCGATCATCACCCGGAGATCGCCGGTGGCGATGGTGAAGCGGTGCGTCAGGTCACCGCCGGCCATGCTCGGGAAATCCTCGACCGGCAGGCAGCCGAGCCGGAAGTTCGACCGGCCGGCGCGCAGCGACAGCGACCCGCCATCCGCATTGGTCTCGATCTCGACCTGGCTGCCGTCGGGCAGCTTGCGCACGATGTCGTAGAGGGTGTGCGCCGGCGCCGTGGTGCCGCCCGGGGCCAGGATCTCGGCCGGCACGGATTCGACGATCTCGAGATCCATGTCGGTGGCGGTCAGGCGCAGCGCGCCGGATTCGGCGCGCAGCAGGATGTTGGACAGGATCGGGATGGTGTTGCGCCGCTCGACGACGCTCTGCACATGGCTCAGGCCCTTCAGGAGGGCGGCCCGTTCGATGATCAGCTTCATCCCGATTCCACTTCGACGATGCCGGCCGCCGGACGAATCGTCGGGTCGGGCTCACGCCCGGCCGACGCGGCGGGCGCGCACTATAACCGAAAGCCGACGGCGGTGGCGAGGGGCAGGCGCGGTCCCGGGCGCAATCCGGAACGAATTATCGGATGCCGGGTCTGTCGAGGCGTCGTCATCGCGAGGAGCGAAGCGCCCCGTTAAGTTTAGGGGCGCGATCCAGCGGCTCGATTGCTGGATTGCCACGCCCCTTCGGGGCTCGCAATGACGGCTGACAGTCTGGACCGCCGTGCCTAGATCTGCAGCATCCGGCGCAGCAGTTCGACGTCCTCGGCGAAGGACCGGTCCTCGCTGCACAGCTCCTCGACCTTCTTCACGGCGTGCATCACCGTGGTGTGGTCGCGACCGCCGAATTTGCGCCCGATCTCGGGCAGCGACCGCGGGGTCAGCTGCTTCGACAGGTACATCGCCACCTGGCGCGGCCGGGCCACGGTGCGGGCGCGGCGGGCCGAATGCATGTCGGCGATCTTGATGTTGTAGTGCTCGGCGACCCGCTTCTGGATCTCGTCGATCGTCACCCGGCGGTCCGAGGCGCGCAGCAGGTCGTGCAGCAGCTCCTGGGTCGATTCCAGGGTCACCGGGCGGTGCACCAGCTCGGCATGGGCGGTGATGCGGTTCAGCGCCCCTTCCAGCTCGCGCACGTTGGAGGTGATCTTGTGGGCCAGGAACTCCATCACCTTGGCCGGGATCTCGACCCGCGCGGTCTCCGCCTTGGCCTGCAGGATGCCCAGGCGCAGCTCGTAGGTGGTGGGGTGGATGTCGGCGACCAGGCCCCAGCCGAGGCGGGAGCGCAACCGCTCCTCCATGCCTTCGAGGTCGGAGGGCGACTTGTCGGCCGAGATCACCACCTGGCGGTTCTGGTCCACCAGCGCGTTGAAGGTGTGGAAGAACTCCTCCTGGGTGGAGTCCTTGCCGGAGATGAACTGCACGTCGTCGATCATCAGCACGTCGACCGAGCGGAACAGCTCCTTGAAGGTCATCGTGTCCTTGAACCGCAGGGCACGGATGAACTGGTACATGAACTTCTCGGCGGACATGTACAGCACGCGCCGCTCGGGATGCTTCTGGCGGATGTGCCAGGCGATGCCGTGCATCAGGTGGGTCTTGCCCAAGCCCACCCCGCCATAGAGGAACAGCGGGTTGAAGGTGACGCTGTTGGCCTCGGCCACGCGGCGTGCGGCGGCATGGGCCAGCTCGTTCGGCTTGCCGACCACGAAATTGTCGAAGGTGAAGCGCTGGTCGAGGATGGCGCCGAAATCAGTGGCCGATTCGGGCGGCCGGTCCGGCATTGCCGACTCGGTGCGCGTGGTCGGCGCGGTCGCCGCCGGGGCAGGGGGCGCGGCCGCCGGCCTGGCGGCCAGCCGGTCCGGCACCACGATCACATCGACGCTCTGGACGTCCGGATTCTCGGCATGCCACAGCTTGCGGATGCGGTCGGCGTAGTGGGCCGCGACCCAGTCGCGCATGAACTTGGTGGGGGCGGCGATGCGGGCCTCGCCGCCTTCGAGGTCGACGAGGACGACCGGCCGCAGCCAGCTCTTGAAGGCGCCTTCGCCCACCTCCTCGCGCAACCGGCCGCAGACCCGGCCCCATTGCTGCTCGATCGATGTGATGATGACTCCCCCCATCGACGACATGCTGCCTTCCGATCCCCTCCGAATGGGCTTTCGCCCCGTCCCGTTCCGCGTCGACCCGAACTTACCGATTCCCACCCGCAGCGACACCAGACGCGGAGTGCGCAGCTGCCATGCCGACTGAATTCAAACTGTAATAATCACAGTAACACGCCGCCGGCACAGGAACAATTCCTCGCAGCTACTTGCGAAGCTGGAGTCAAATTCCTTAAAACTACGAAATGATCAGCGTTAGGGCACAATCCTGTTCTTCTGCCAATCTTCGTGACGAAGGCTGGTAGCCGACAAGTTGTTTCCTGAAGCGGCCCTCAACCTGCAGATGGCAGGCGAAAGAGGATCATATGCAGGGCGGGCACGTGCTGGCAACGGAACAAATCCGGACCATCCCAAAACGCAAAAAACGGTCTGGAATAGTGCCCGGATCAGCCGGTTGCGGCATGCCGGAAGAAGCGCCTGCCAGACAAGACAAGGGCCGTTCCGCGGCAGCTGCCGCGAAACGGCCCGGTCATCGTCCGAGGCTTAGAGGGCCTTGATGCGGCTCGACAGGCGCGACAGCTTGCGCGCGACCGTGTTCTTCTGCAGCACGCCCTTGGTGATGCCGCGATGCATCTCCGGCTGCGCCGCCTTGAAGGCGTCGGCTGCGGCGGCCTTGTCGCCCGCCTCGATCGCCGTCTCGACCTTCTTGACGAAGGTGCGGATGCGGCTGACGCGGTTGCGGTTGACCAGCGTGCGACGCTCGGTCTGACGGATACGCTTTTCGGCGGACTTGTGGTTGGCCATTGTCGGTCCCGGTTCGGGCCAACGTGGGCCCCAAGAAAATCGAGGGCGCTTGATAGTCTTTTCGCGCCCGGGCGTCAAGACGGGTCTCGCACGCCGTGTCGGGGCGATATGTCGGCTTTTGCGCCGGGCTTGGCAAGGCTGGTAATTTGTTCTATCTTTGTTCTCATGCCGCTCAAGCCGCCCGAGATCGAAGAACTGGCCGACCGGCCGCGCAAGGGGCGCGGCGCCGTCAGCAACAAGTCCGGCCGCTACGAGGCCGAGACCCGGCACAAGGTCGATGACGGCTGGCTGTCCGAGGCGGGGGAGGAGGACGCGCCGCCGCTGCGCACCACGCTGCATGTCGACACGGCGCGCACCATCATCAGCCGCAACGACTCGCCGGACATCCTGTTCGACCGTTCGATCAATCCGTATCGCGGCTGCGAGCATGGCTGCATCTACTGCTTCGCCCGGCCGACCCATGCCTGGCTCGGCCTGTCGCCCGGCCTCGATTTCGAGACCCAGCTGTTCTACAAGCCGGACGCCCCGGCGCTGCTGGAGGCCGAGCTGCGGCGCCCCGGCTACAGCCCGGCGATGATGGCGATGGGCACCAACACCGACCCCTACCAGCCGGTCGAGCGCGAGCTGCAGCTGACGCGGCGGGTGATCGAGGTGCTGTCGCGCTTCAACCATCCGCTCGGCATCGTCACCAAATCGGCGCTGATCACCCGCGACATCGACCTCCTGGCGCCGATGGCGGCGAAGGGGCTGGCGGGGGCCTGCATCTCGCTGTCGATGCTCGACCGCGACCTCGCCCGGTCGCTGGAGCCGCGGGCGGCGACTCCGCCGAAGCGGCTGGAGACGATCCGCCGCCTGGCCGATGCCGGCATCCCGGTCTCGGTGCTGACCTCGCCGATGATCCCCGGCCTCAACGACCACATGCTGGAGCAGGTGCTGGAGGCGGCGGCCGCGGCCGGGGCGACCGCGGCGGGCTGGACCATGCTGCGGCTGCCGCTGGAGATCGCCGGCCTGTTCCAGGAATGGCTCGAGGCACATGCGCCGGACCGGGCGAAGCGGGTGATGTCGTTGGTGCGCCAGACCCGCGGCGGCAAGCTGTACAAATCCGGCTTCGGCGAGCGCATGCGCGGCGAGGGCCCGGTGGCGGAGATGATCCGCGCCCGCTTCAACCACGCGGTGCGCCGGCTCGGCCTCAACCGCAGCCGCTGGGCGCTCGACATCAGCCGGTTCGCGGTGCCGCCGCGGCCGGGCGACCAGATGTCCCTGTTTTGAGGGCCAGCGGTCCTGAGCTGGCCGTCGCTTCCCGGTCGTCATTCCCGCGAAAGCGGGAATCTCTCTCCGATCAGGGCGTGCTGAGATCCTCGCCTTCGCGGGGATGACGATTCCGAGGTGTTTCGATCGAAGTGCATATAGCCTTAACTATGATTTTTGTTCACGATGTGTTCCATGGACAAGGCGCAGACCATTCAGACACCGAAGGCCGAGGCCGCTCCCCAAGGAGAACGGGCCGAGCGGCATCTGCGTGTGCTGGCGGAATTGGCCGAGATTCAGATGGCGGTGGCCCGGGCGACGCAGAAGGAGGCGATGGAGACACCGCAGCCCGGCGTCGACTATTGCGCCCGGATCGCCACCGTCTCCCGCGCTGTGCGGCTGACGGTGCTGCTGGAGGACAAGCTGTCCCGGCCGCGCGAGGGGCCGAGGGCGGTGGTGCCGCTCAAGGACTGGCACCGGCGGCGGGTGAGCCTGGCCATCGCCTCGGCGATCCACGAGACGGCCGAGAGCGCGGTCTACCGCCGGTGCGCCGAGACGCTGGAGCGGCTGGAGGAGCCGGAGCTGGCGGAGAAGGTCGATGGCTGGCCGGCGGGGCTCGCGGTGGCGCAGCTGTGCCGGATGTACGGGCTGCCGCTGGAGGTCCAGCGCTGGCTCGACGAGGCCGACGACCTGCTGGCGAAGGAGGAGGAGCCCGCGCCTGTCGATCGGACGGCAGCGTCGCCGGGGCGCCGCGCCGCCGGCCGGCGCAACCCGCCGGACACGGGGTAGGTTGGGTTCGTTTTGGGCGAACCCAACCTCGTGTCGCCCGATGATCTGCTGGGTTCGCGAACCGCGAACCCAACCTACGAAGATGGTTTTGCCTTTCCTCCCCGGGCTTGACCCGGGGATCACGGGAGAGGTCGGAGGCGTTTGCGCCTTTCCCTTCACCGTCATTGCGAGCGCAGTGAAGCAATCCATCGGGCAGCCCGTACCGGCGCCATGGGTTGCTTCGTCGGCTTTGCCTCCTCGCAATGACGATGAAGGGAAGGGGCGGCGCGAAAGGCATTCCAGCCTCCCTCGGTCGCATCGCGGCTTGGCGTCCCGTGCGATCGGCGCTATGCCGGGGGCAGGAGGGTCGGCATGCCGGATTGGAGCCTGGAGATCGCGTGCGGCGCGCCGAAGCGCAGCGTCGCGGGGCTGGACGAGGTCGGCCGCGGCCCCCTGGCCGGCCCGGTGCTCGCCGCGGCCGTGGTGCTGGTCCGCCCGCTCGACCCCGAGCTCGCCGCCCTGATCGACGACAGCAAAGTGCTGACCGCGCGCCGGCGCGAAGAGCTGGTGCCGCGCATCCGGGCGGTGGCGCAGGTCGGTCTCGGCTGGGCCTCGGTCGAGGAGATCGACCGAATCAACATCCTCCAGGCCAGCATGCTGGCGATGCGACGGGCGCTCGACGCCCTGCCGGAGCGTCCCGGCATGGCCCTGATCGACGGAAACAAGGTGCCCGACGGTTTGCCCTGCGACGGGCGGGCGGTGGTCGGCGGCGACGCGATTTCGCTGTCGATCGCGGCGGCGTCGATCATCGCAAAAGTTGTGCGTGACCACGAGATGTTGCGTCTCTCCACCCTCCATCCCGGCTATGGGTGGGAACGCAACGCCGGCTACGGCACGCCGGAGCATATCGCCGGACTCGACCGGATCGGGGTCTGCGACCACCATCGGCGGTCGTTTGCGCCGGTGTTTCAGCGACTCAGCGTAACCGTCTGATTCGAAGAGGGATTGACGCCGACTCCGCGGCGAATCATCGTCGCGTCATGAGCGAATCACTCCAGACCATCAGCCGGCTGCCGCCGGGTTGCCGAATCGTCCAGGACGATTGCGTCTCGGCCATGCGGGCGCTGCCGGCCGGCTCGGTCGATTGCGTGTTCGCCGACCCGCCCTACAATTTGCAGTTGGGGGGCGAACTGCGCCGGCCGGACGAAAGCCGGGTCGACGGCGTCGACGCGGAATGGGACAAGTTCGCCGACCTCGCCACCTATGACCGCTTCACCCGCGACTGGCTGTCCGCGGCGCGCCATGCGCTGAAGGACGACGGCACGCTGTGGGTGATCGGCACCTACCACAACATCTTCCGGGTCGGGTCCATCCTGCAGGATCTCGGCTTCTGGATCCTGAACGACATCGTCTGGCGCAAATCGAACCCGATGCCGAACTTCCGCGGCACCCGCTTCACCAACGCGCATGAGACCCTGATCTGGGCCGCGAAGTCGCCAGACAGCCGCTACACCTTCAACTACGACGCGATGAAGGGGCTGAACGAGGAGCTGCAGATGCGTAGCGACTGGACCCTGCCGATCTGCAGCGGCGGCGAGCGGCTGAAGATCGACGGGCGCAAGGCGCATCCGACCCAGAAGCCCGAGGCGCTGCTGTGGCGCGTCATCCTGTCCTCGACCCGGGCGGGGGAGACCATCCTCGACCCGTTCTTCGGCAGCGGCACAACCGGCGCCGTGGCCAAGCGGCTGGGCCGCAAGTTCATCGGGGTCGAGCGCGAGGATGCCTATGCCCGCGTCGCCACCCAGCGCATCGCCGCGATCGAGGCGCCGGCCGACCCGTCGCTGCTGGACACCCTGTCCAAGCGCCAGGCGCCGCGGGTGCCGTTCGGCTGGGTGGTCGAACGCGGCATGCTGCGCCCGGGCGACCGGCTGTTCGACACCGACCGCCGCTATGTTGCCAAGGTGCGGGCCGACGGCACGCTGATCGCCAGCAACAACCAGGGCGACCATGCCGGCTCGATCCACCGGGTCGGCGCCGCGCTGCAGGGCGCGCCGTCCTGCAACGGCTGGACCTTCTGGCACTATGAGGCGCAGCGCAACCGGCTGGCCCCGATCGACCTGCTGCGCCAGAAGATCCGCGCCGAGATGGCGGTTCACTGAACCGTAGGTTGGGTTCGCGGCGCGAACCCAACATCTTGCGGCCCTATCCTGCGTTGGGTTCGCCCTTGCGAACCCAACCTACGCCAACCTCAGCTCAGTCCGCCAACCGGTTATATTTCCTCAAGGTTTCCCGCAGCCGTTGATGCGGGATCGCATGCATGGTGTTGCCATCGCGGCCGGTCATGGTTTCGGCGGCGACCAGGGCGTTGACGATCGCCTCCTCGGTCGCCTGGGCCGTGGCCTCGATCAGCCCGTCCATGGCGTCGTTCGGCAGCACCGCGACCGACCGGGTGTCCGTGCGGCTGAAGGCACCGGGATTGGCGGTGGAGAAGGCCAGGAAGATGTCGCCGCTGCCATTGGCGCCATAGCCGCCGGTGCGGGCGATGCCGACCGGCGCCCGCCGGGCCAGGCGCTTCAGCTGGTGCGGCAGCAGCGGCGCGTCGGTGGCGATCACGACGATGATCGACCCGGTGTCGCGGTCCTGGGCCTGGTCGGGCAGCAGGTCCGGGATCTCGCGCCCGACCGGGACGCCGGCGACCAGCAGGTTCTTGCGGCGGCCGAAATTGCCCTGCACCAGCACGCCGACCATGTGGCCGCCCTCTTCGGGTGAGAGCTGACGCGAGGCTGTGCCGGTCCCGCCCTTGAATCCGAACAGCGACATGCCGGTGCCGCCGCCGACATTGCCCTCCGCCACCGGGCCCGGCCGGGCGCCGTCGAGCGCCTCGACCGCATGCTCCGCCGTGACGTGGAAGCCGTTGATGTCGTTCAGGGTCCCGTCATAGGTCTCGGCCACCACCGGCAGGCACCAGTAGATATCCTGGGCCAGCGGGGCCACCAGCCCGTTGCGGCCCTGCCAGCCGACCACCGCGTCGCGCACGGTGCCGACGCTGTGGCTGTTGGTGATCATCAGCGGCCCTTCGAGGAAGCCGGATTCCTCGATCCAGATCGTCCCGGTCATCTCGCCGTTGCCGTTCAGCACGGCGGTGCCGGCGAAGACCGGGTCGAACACCCGTCCGCGCGGCAGGATGGCGGTGACGCCGGTGCGCGCCGGGCCGCGCCCGATCTCCAGCCGGCCGTCGCCGGTGACGATGGTGGCGGTGCCGACCTCGAGTCCGGGGATGTCGGTGATGGCGTTCAGCGGGCCGGGCGTGCCCTCGAACGGAATGCCCAGGTCCCGGGCTCTCGGCTTGCGCGTCATGGTCGTCCCGCTGTCGCTGGTCGGTCCCCTGGGCTAGCGCGCCCAGGACAGGCTGTCCATGCCCGGCTGTCCATGGCGTCAGCGCGGCGGCCGGGTCAGGCGCTTCGGCGCCACCTCGCGCCAGGCTTCGGCCACCAGCGCCTCCAGCTGCCCGGCATCGACCGCGGGCAGGTCGACGAAGGTCCAGACCAGACGGCCCCAGCGCGCCGGCGAGAAGGCCTCGGGCCGGACCTCGAACAGCATCTCCTGGCGGTCGTGTGGCAGCTTCATCACCGCCCGCCGCTCCGCCGGCCGCAGCACCGCGAAGATCTTGCCGCCGACCCGGAAGGACGGGCGGTCCCAATGGTCCTGCTCGGTCACCTCGGGCAGGGCCAGCGCGGCCCGCCGCACGGTCTCTTCATCCGCCATCGCAACCACCCCTCATGTCGCGCGGCAAGGATGGGCGGCCGCGCCCTGGTTTGCTTGGATGTTTTTTACCGCTATGCTGTCGGCCGCACCGAGAAGGAGAGGCCCCGATGGAACGCAAGACGGAATGGCACGTCCCCCGCCCCGTCCTGCTGCATCCGTCGAGCCGTCATGCCCCTTCTCGCCGCCGAATCCCTCTCCCACCACACGCCTGACCACCGCCCGCTCTTCGAGGACCTGACGCTCGCCTTCGGGGCCGAGCGCAGCGGCCTCGTCGGCCGCAACGGTGCGGGCAAGTCCACCCTGCTGCGCCTCCTGCTCGGCGAGATCGCGCCGCAGGGCGGCCGCATCCGCCGCCAGGGGGGCGTCGGCCACCTCCCGCAAAGCGTACGGGTGGCGCCTGATATGACCGCCGCCGATGCGCTCGGCATCGCGCCGGCGCTGGCCCGGCTCGACCGGCTGCTGGCGGGGCAGGGGACCGAGGACGACCTCGCTGCCGCCGACTGGACGGTGGAGGAGCGGGCGGCGCTGGCGCTGCCCCGGCTCGGCCTGCCCGCGGGTCTCGACCTGCGCCGGCCGCTTGGAACCTTGAGCGGCGGCGAGGCGACGCGGCTGGCCCTGGCCGGGCTGCTGGTCGACCCGCCCGAGATGCTGGTGCTGGACGAGCCGACCAACAACCTCGACGCCGCCGGCCGCGACGCGATCTGCGCGTTGCTCGACAGCTGGCGCGGTGGCGCGATCGTGGTCAGCCACGACCGCGAGGTGCTGCGCCGGATGGACCGGATCGTCGAGCTGTCCGGCCTCGGCGTCCGGGTCTATGGCGGCAACTGGGATGCCTACCGGGCGCAGCGCGAGGCCGAGGCCGAGGCGGCGCGGCAGGGCCTCGCCCATGCCGAGCAGGAGACCGCGCGGCTGGCGCGCGAGGCGCAGGCGGGGCTGGAGCGCAAGGCGCGCAGCGATTCCCGCGGCCGCAAATCCCGCGCCGATGCCGGCCAGCCCAAGATCATGCTGGATTTCGCTAAGGAGAAGGCGGGGCAGAGCCAGGGGCGCGTGAGCGGCATGCGGGAGCGCCGCCAGGAGATGGCGGAGGCGGCGCTGGCCGAGGCCCGGGCGGCGGTGGAGCGGGTGGCGTCGCTCAGCGTCGCGGTGGCGCCGACCGGACTGGCCTCCGGGACCATGGTGCTGGCGTTCGAGCATGTCCGCTGGACCCCGTCGGGCGTGGAGCGGCCGGTGCTGGACAACCTCAGCTTCACCCTGACCGGGCCGGAGCGGGTGGCGGTGACCGGGCCGAACGGCGCCGGCAAGTCGACGCTGCTGCGCCTCGCGGCCGGCGAGCTGGCGCCCGATGCCGGCCGTGTCCGGCGCTTCGACGGCGGCATCGCCATGCTGGACCAGCGCGCCGGCGGGCTGCGGCCCGACCGCACCATCCTGGAGAACTTCCGGGCGCTGCATCCGGCCGCGACCGACAATGCCTGCCGGACGGTGCTGGCGCGGTTCCTGTTCCGGGCGGATGCGGCGCTGCGCCCGGTGGCGGGGTTGAGCGGCGGCGAGACGTTGCGGGCGGCGCTGGCCTGCGTGCTGGGTGGGCCGACCCCGCCGCGGCTGCTGATCCTGGACGAGCCGACCAACCATCTCGACCTCGACTCGATCGCGGCGATCGAGCAGGCGGTGGCCGGCTATGATGGGGCGCTGCTGGTCGCCAGCCACGACCCGGACTTCCTCGACGCCATCGGCATCGGCCGACGCCTGGCGCTGCCGGGCCGCTGAAACGAAAAAGCGGGCCCGAAGGCCCGCTTCCCCGCACGCACCATGGAAGCTGGAGGCTAGTCCAGGCCTTCGAACAGCGCGGTCGAGAGGTAACGCTCGGCGATCGAGGGGATGATCACGACGATCTGCTTGCCCTCGTTCTCCGGGCGCTGGCCCACTTCGAGCGCCGCGGCGAGCGCGGCGCCGGAGGAGATGCCGGCCGGCAGGCCTTCCAACTTGGCGACCTGGCGGGCGGTCTGGAAAGCGCGCTCGTTCGAGATGCGCACCACCTCGTCGATGATCTTGGTGTTCAGCACGCCGGGCACGAAGCCGGCGCCGATGCCCTGGATCTTGTGCGGCCCGGGGTTGCCGCCGGACAGCACCGGGCTGTCCTCCGGCTCCACCGCGATCGCCTTGAAGCTGGGCTTGCGCTGCTTCAGCACCTCGGCCACGCCGGTGATGGTGCCGCCGGTGCCGACGCCGGAGATCAGGATGTCGACGCCGCCCTGCGTGTCGTTCCAGATCTCCTCGGCCGTGGTCTTGCGGTGGATCGCCGGATTGGCCGCGTTCTCGAACTGCTGCGGGATGATCGCGTTGGGGATGGTCTGGACCAGCTCCTCCGCCTTCGCGATCGCGCCCTTCATGCCCTTGGGGCCTTCGGTCAGGTGCAGCTCGGCACCGAGGAACTTCAGCATCTTGCGGCGCTCGACCGACATGGTCTCGGGCATGGTCAGGATCAGGCGGTAGCCCTTGGCCGCGGCGACGAAGGCCAGCGCGATGCCGGTGTTGCCCGAGGTCGGCTCGATCAGGGTGCTGACGCCCGGCTTGATCTTGCCCGATGCCTCCAGCGCCTCGATCATGGCCAAGCCGATGCGGTCCTTCACGCTCGACAGCGGGTTGAAGAACTCCAGCTTGGCCAGGATGTCGGCCTTGGCGCCATGCGCCTCGGCCAGCTTCTTCACGCGGACCAGCGGGGTCGCGCCGATGGTGTCGAGGATCGAGTCGTAGATCTTGCCCCGGAACTCGGCCTGGGCAGGCAGATCGATCTTGCCGACGGTGGAGGACGACATAACTACTCTCCCAGGGCGTTAAATAGATTTGACCACATTTATACGCGGCGAGGTTGGGTAAGGCCAGCCGTTCAGATCGAGAAGTCGACCGGTGCGGCGCGTTCACGCGGGATGCCCTGGTCGCGGGCCTGGTTGCACAGGTCCTCGATGCTCAGCCCGTCGAGCCGGCGCACCGCCTCCTCCTGCAGCTCCAGCCACAGCGGGCGGACGATCTCCTGGCCCAGGCGCGACCCCGGGGGCAGCGCGTCCTCCTCATCCGCCGCGGTCTCCAGCGACCGGATGGCGCGCACGATCTCGCCCACGGTGATGCGCCGGCGCTCGCGCGCCAGGCGGTAGCCGCCGCGCGGCCCGCGCACCCCGGTCAGGATGTCGACCCGCACCAGCTGCTGCAGCACCTGCTCCAGATAGCGCCGCGGGATGCCCTGGCGCTTGGTGATCTCGGCGCTCTGCACCGGCGTGTCGACCGCGTTGTAGGCGATGTCGAGCACCGCCTCGATGGCGAACAGCATCTTCTTCGGCAGTCGGAACATGCTTCAGGCTCCCGTTCCGGTGGATCCATAGCCGCCCGCGCCGCGGGCGGTGGTGTCTAGGGTCGGTCGTTCGTCCCAGGCCACGGTCGCGTGGCGGGCGACGATCATCTGGGCGATGCGCATGCCGCGGGTGATGGCGACCGGTTCGTCGCCATGGTTGATCAGCACCACGCCGATCTCGCCGCGATAGTCGGAATCGATGGTGCCCGGCGCGTTGGCGATGGTGATGCCGTGCTTCAGGGCAAGGCCGGAGCGCGGGCGCACCTGCGCCTCGGTGCCGGCGGGCAGGGCGATGGCGATGCCGGTGGGGATCAGCACCCGCCGGCCCGGCGCCAGCGTCACCGGCTCGGCCACCGCGGCAAGCAGGTCCAGCCCGGCCGAGCCCGGCGTGGCATAGGCGGGCAAGGGCAGGTCGGCGCCATGCGGCAGGCGGGTGATGGCGACGGGGATCGCTTCGGTCATCGGCCGGGGTCAGTCCTTGTTGAAATGGGCGGCGATGGCGCCGGCGAGGCGGGTGCCGATGTCGGGCTTGCTCAGCCGCGGCCAGGTGCTGGCGGCCTCGGCGGTGATCAAGTGCAGGATGTTGCTGTCGCCGCCGAAGGCCTGGGTGCCCGGCGACACGTCGTTGGCCAGAATCCAGTCGCAGCCCTTGCGGGCGCGCTTGGCCTGGGCGTGCGCCACCACATCCTCGGTCTCGGCGGCGAAGCCGACCACCAGCGCCGGGCGGTTGGGCCCCACCGCGCTCAGCGTCGCCAGGATGTCGGGATTCTCGGCCAGCGCCAGGGCCGGCGGGCCGCCGGCGCCCTTCTTGATCTTCTGCCCCGAAGGCGTGGCCACACGCCAGTCGGCCACCGCGGCGGCGCAGACCGCGACATCGGCCGGCAGCGCGGCCTGGCAGGCGGCCATCATCTCGGCCGCGGTCTCGATCGGCACCAATGTGACGCCGGCGGGGGCGGGCTCATGGGTCGGGCCGGACACCAGCGTCACCCGGGCCCCAGCCTGCAGCAGGGCGGCGGCGATGGCATGGCCCTGCTTGCCCGAGGACCGGTTGGCGATGTAGCGCACCGGGTCGATCGGCTCATGGGTCGGGCCGCTGGTCACCAGGGCGTGGCGGCCTTTCAGCGGGCCTTGGGTGCCGAAGCGGCCGATCCCGTCGAAATAGGCCTCGACCGCGGCGACGATCTCCAGCGGCTCGGCCATGCGGCCGAAGCCGTATTCGCCGCAGGCCATGTCGCCCTGGTTCGGGCCGACGGTCAGCACGCCGCGGCGCCGCAGCAGGGCCAGATTGTCCCGCGTCGCCGGGTGGTCCCACATCCGCACATTCATCGCCGGGGCCACCAGCACCGGCTTGTCGGTGGCCAGGATGGCGGTGGTGGCCAGGTCGTCGGCCAGCCCGCCCGCCATCCGCGCCAGGATGTTGGCGGTGGCCGGTGCCACCACCAGCAGGTCGGCGTCGCGCGACAGCTGGATGTGGCCCATCTCCGATTCGTCGGTCAGCGAGAACAGCGCGCCATAGACCTTGTCCTCGGTCAGGGCGGCGACGGCCAGCGGGGTGACGAACTCGGTCGCCGCCTGGGTCAGGATGCAGCGCACCCGGGCGCCGCGTTCCCGCAGGCGTCGGATCAGGTCCAGCGACTTGTAGGCGGCGATGCCGCCGGCCACGATCAGCAGGATGCGTCGGTCGCGAAGCGTCAGCGTCACGGCAGGTCCCCGGGGACAGCGCAGGGCGAATTACATCGCATGAATGTTCTTTAGGGCGGCCGAACGGTTTCGGCAAGCCCCGCGATCGTCGATTGCGACGATATGCGCGGATGGGGCCGTGAAATGGGGTCTTAGGCGGGATCTACGGACTCGTCGTCATCGCGAGGAGCGAAGCGACGTGGCGATCCAGGGGGCGGTGCCGCTGGATTGCCACGCCCCTCCGGGACTCGCAATGACGGCTAAAGTGTTTCGCCGAGTCTGCGCGATCAGATCTCGCTGTACTCGTCGGCAGGCGTCCCGAAGCGGCGCTCGTGTTCGTTCCAGAACGCCACGATTGCATCGGCCTTCGCCTGAATCTGCCGGCGCTCCGCTTCCTGGGGGGCTATCGCTCGAAGCCTCTTCCTTTTCGCGGTCGGGCATTCTGATCTCCGTCGTCCGCTGCCCTCAGATCCGCCAGCCGGTGTGGATCGCGGCGATGCCGGCCGACAGGTTGGTCCAGCGCACCCGCTCCAGCCCCGCCGCCTCGATCCGCTCGGCCAGGCTGGGCTGGTCGGGGAAGCGGCGGATGCTCTCGACCAGGTAGCGGTAGCTGTCCTCGTCCTTGGCCACCACCTTGCCCATGCGCGGGATCACGGTGCGGGAATAGAGGTCGTAGGCGCGGTCGAAGCCTGGCAGCACCACCTTGCTGAACTCCAGGCAGAAGAACCGGCCGCCCGGCTTCAGCACCCGCCGCGCCTCGCGCAGCGCGTCGTCGATCCGGGTCACGTTCCTGAGGCCGAAGGAGATGGTGTAGACGTCGACCGACCGGTCGGCGACCGGCAGCGATTCGGCGTTGCCGACCATGTGCAGGATCGGGCCGATCCGGCCGCGATCGATCGCCCGGTCACGGCCGACCGCGACCATGCCCTCGGTCAGGTCGCAGATGATGGCGCGGGCGCCCCGGCCTGTGCTGTCTACCCCGGCGCGGTCGAGGAAGCGGAAGGCGATGTCGCCGGTGCCGCCGGCCACGTCCAGCAGCGTCTCGCCGGGATGCGGCCGGATCGCGGCGATCAGCTGGGCCTTCCACAGCCGGTGGACGCCGCCGCTCATCAGGTCGTTCATCAGGTCGTAGCGGCGGGCGACGCTGCTGAACACGCCCTGGACGCGCTCGGTCTTTTCCGTCGGGTCGACTTCGGTGTCGCCGAACCAGCGGGACTCAGGATTGCGGTGGGAAGGGGCGTCGCTCATGGCCGGACCATAGCGTCCGGCGGCGGCTCGTGCCAGTGTGCCGGCCATGCCCGAGCTTCCCGAAGTCGAGACCGTTCGCCGCGGCCTGGTGCCCGTCCTGGAAGGCCAGCGCCTGACCCGCGTCGAACAGCGCCGCCCCGACCTGCGTTCCCCCCTGCCCGAACGCATGGTCGAACGGCTGACCGGCCGCCGCGTGGTGCGGCTGGACCGCCGCGCCAAATACCTGCTGGTTCATCTCGACGACGGCATGGTGCTGCTGATCCATCTCGGCATGTCCGGCCGGATGATGGTCAGCCAGGGCCGGCCGGCGGTCGACAGCCCGCACGACCATGTGGTGTTCGAGACCGAATCGGGATCGGTGGTCACCTTCAACGACACCCGCCGCTTCGGCATGATGGACCTGGTCAGCCAGAACGCGCTGCACACCCACAAATCGCTGGAGCTGCTGGGTCCGGAGCCGCTGTCGGACGAGTTCGACGCCGCCTATCTCGACCGGGTGCTGGCGCGCAAGATCACCCCGATCAAGGCGGCGCTGCTGGACCAGCGGGTGGTCGCCGGCCTCGGCAACATCTATGTCTGCGAGGCGCTGTGGGCGGCGCATATCTCGCCGAGCCGGCTGGCGGCCTCGGTCGCCGGGGTCCGCGCCGCGCGGCTGGTGCCGGAGATCAAGGCGGTGCTGGAGCGGGCGATCACGGCCGGCGGGTCGTCCTTGCGCGACTACGTCCAGGTCGATGGCGAGCTCGGCTATTTCCAGCATTCCTGGTCGGTCTATGGCCGCGAGGGCGAACCGTGCCGCACGCCGAAGTGCCGCGGCACGGTGCAGCGCGTGGTCCAGGCCGGCCGCAGCACCTTCTTCTGCCCGGTGTGCCAGCGTTGAGCCTGCAAACGCTGACCGGGCGTTCGGTCAATCAATCGACGAGTCGATGCGAAGGAGTGTTCCATGACCGCGAGCTACGAGACCATCCTGGTCGAGACCCGGGGCCGGGTCGGCCTGATCACGCTGAACCGGCCGCAGGCGCTGAACGCGCTGAACGACGCGATCTTCCGGGACCTCGCCCAGGCGCTCGACGCCTTCGCGGCGGATGACGGCATCGGTGCGGTGGTCCTGACCGGCTCGGCCAAGGCCTTCGCCGCCGGCGCCGACATCAAGGAGATGGCGTCGAAGGACTTCATCGCCGCCTACACCGGCAACCTGATCGAGAACTGGACCTGCATCAGCCGGTTCCGCAAGCCGATCGTCGCGGCGGTGGCCGGCTACGCCCTGGGCGGCGGCTGCGAGATCGCGATGATGTGCGACTTCATCATCGCCGCCGACACCGCCAAGTTCGGCCAGCCGGAGATCAAGCTGGGCACCATCCCGGGCTCCGGCGGCACCCAGCGCCTGACCAAGCTGATCGGCCGGTCCAAGGCGATGGACATGGTGCTGACCGGCCGGATGATGGATGCGGCGGAGGCGGAACGGTCCGGCCTGGTCTCGCGGGTGGTGCCGGCGGACCAGTTGCTGGACGAGACGCTGAAGGCGGCGGAGACCATCGCCGGCTATTCCCTGCCGATCACGATGCTGGCGAAGGAGGCGGTGCACCGCGCCGACGAGACCAGCCTGGCCGAGGGCGTGCTGTTCGAGCGCCGGCTGTTCCACGCCACCTTCGGAACCGAGGACCGCCGCGAGGGCATGGCCGCCTTCACCGAGAAGCGCCCGCCCGCGTTCAAGCACCGCTGACCCGAAACGAAAACGGCGGGCCCGAGGCCCGCCGTTTCGAAAGCATGTCCGGTGCCGTGACCGTCAGCGGCGGCCGCCCGGCCCGATCGCCCAGGCACCGGGGCCGAAGCCGGTGATCATCAGCAGGCCGCCGGCGATCGCCAGGTTCTTCATGGCCATCAGCTGGTTCGCCATCGCCTCGGCATCCGCCATGGTCCAGAAGTGGTGGACCAGCAGGATGGTCAGCAGGGTGAAGCCGGCCATGATGAAGGCGGCGGTGCGGGAGAACAGGCCCAGGATCAGCAGGATGCCGCCGCCCAGCTCGACCAGGATGGTCAGGGCGGTGAACAGCTGCGGCACCGGCAGGCTGCTGGCCGAGGCGACGTATTGGACGGAGCCGTTGAAGTCCGTCAGCTTGAAGTAACCGGAGACCACGAACAGGACGGCGAGGAAGATGCGGGCGAAAAACGCGAAGAAGGAGCTTTGAGCCGACATTTTCACCATCCGAGGCGAGTGATTCGAGGCCGCCAATATGCCATCAACCACTTCGCCTCGTTGGGGAAATCTTCATAGCCGGCTCTTCCACCGGGCCGGCTTCAGCCCTTGACGTCGAAGCCGGCGCCGGTGGCGAACTTCCACAGGTTGCGGCGGCCCAGCCGGGCATAGGCCAGCGGGTTGGCCTTGGCCGGGTCCTGCTCGGCCTCCACCACCATCCAGCCGGCATAGCTCTTGGGCAGGGCGTCGAACACCCTGGCGAAATCGACCATGCCGTCGCCCGGCACGGTGAACAGCCCGCCAACGACGCCGTCGAGGAAGCTCCAATCCTCGTCGCGCACCTTCTGCAGCACGTCGCGGCGGACGTCCTTGGCGTGGACATGGTTGATCCGGCTGGCATAGCGGCTGGCCAGCGCCGCCGGGTCGCCGCCGGCCACGGTCATGTGCCCGGCATCCAGCAGCAGCCCGACCGACAGGCCGGTGTGGTGCATCAGCAGGTCGACCTCGGCCTCGCTCTGCACCAGCGTGCCCATGTGGTGGTGGTAGGCCAGGCGCACGCCGCGTTTCGCCATGTGGTCACCGACCGCGGTCAGCTTGCGGCCGAATTCCGGCCAGTCCTCGTCCGGCAGGGTCGGGCGAGCCGACAGCGGCGTGCCCTGGTTGCCATGCACTGCGCCGGAGGTATCGCAGAACACCATGACCTTGCAGCCCATCGCGGCCAGCAAAGCGAGATGCGGCTCCATCGCCGCGATTTCCTGATCGATCGTTCGGTCAATCAGGTTGGCGCTGTACCAACCGGAGATCAGCTGCAGGTCGTGCGCCGCCAGGATCGGGCGCAGCGTATCGGCCTGGCGCGGGAACTTGTTGCCCAGCTCGATGCCGGTGAAGCCGGCCTCGCGGGTTTCCGCCAGGCAGGTCTCGAGCGGCGTCTCGCCGCCCAGCTCCGGCAGGTCGTCGTTGCTCCAGGCGATCGGGTTGGTGCCGAGGAAGACAGTCATCGCGGCGGTCTCGTTGCGTGGTTGGTTTCGGTCAGGCGGAGCGCCCGGTGACGGGATGTCCGGCCAGCTGGGCCTCGTAGCCGGCGCGGGCCTGGCGGACCGGCTCGCGGTCCGAGACCTCGGGCACGGCCACGTCCCACCAGGCGCCGCCGGCCTCGGTCGTCACCACCGGGTCGGTGTCGATGACGATGACGTTGGTCTGGTCGGTCGCCTTGGCGCGCAGCAGCGCCCCTTCCAGCTCGGCGATGCCCGACACCTTCTCCGACACCGCCCCCATGCTGGCGGCATGCAGGGCGAAGTCGATCGGCTGGGCGCCGGCGACGTCGCGGAACAGGTTGTTGAAGGAGGCGCCGCCGGTGGCGTTCTGCAGCCGGTTGATGCAGCCGAAGCCGCGGTTGTCGAGCACGACGATGTTGAGCTTCACGCCCAGCTGGACAGCGGTCGCGATCTCGGAGTTCATCATCATGTAGCTGCCGTCGCCGACCAGGACATAGACCTCGCGGTCCGGCCGGGCCAGCTTGACCCCGAGACCGCCGGCGATCTCGTAGCCCATGCAGGAATAGCCATATTCCAGGTGATAGCCGCCCGGCGCGTCGGTGCGCCACAGCTTGTGCAGCTCGCCCGGCAGGCCGCCGGAGGCGCAGACCACGATGGCGCCGCGACCGGCCGCGCGGTTGACGGCGCCCAGCACCTGGGCGTCGGAGGGCAGGGGGGCGTTGCTGGCCGCGGTGGCGCGGTCGACCGACGCGGTCCATTCCGCGACCAGGCCCTTGACCCGGTCGGCCTGGCGCTTCGGCGCCGTCCAGGAGCCCAAGGCCCCGGACAGCGCGTCGAGGCCACGCCTCGCATCGGCGACCAGCGGCAGGGCGCCGTGCTTGTCGGCGTCGAAGGTCGCGGCGTTCAGCTGGATCAGGGTGCGGCCCGGCTGCCGGAACAGGGCGCGGGAGCCGGTGGTGAAATCCTGCAGCCTGGTGCCGACCGCCAGCACGACATCGGCATCGGCGGCCAGGGCGTTGGCGGCGCTGCTGCCGGTGACGCCGATCGACCCGGCATTGTTGGGATGGGCCCAGGCCAGGCTGCCCTTGCCGGCCTGGGTCTCGGCCACCGGTAGGCCATGGCGCTCGGCGAAGCCGGCCAGGGTCCTGGCCGCGCCGGAATACAGCACGCCGCCGCCGGCGATCACCAGCGGCCGCTCGGCCTTCGTCAGCGCCGCCACGGCGCGGGCCAGCTCGCCCTCATCGGCGCCGGCGCGGCGGATGCGGTGCACCCGCTCCTCGAAGAACCAGGCGGGGTAGTCGAAGGCCTCGGCCTGCACGTCCTGGCACAGCGCCAGGGTCACCGGCCCGCAATCGACCGGGTCGGTCAGGACTGACAGGGCGCGGGGCAGGGCGGTCAGGATCTGCTCCGGCCGGGTGATCCGGTCGAAATAGCGCGACACCGGGCGGAAGCAGTCATTGGCGCTGACCGTGCCGTCGCCGAAGCTCTCGACCTGCTGCAGCACCGGGTCCGGCCGGCGGCTGGCATAGACGTCGCCGGGCAGCAGCAGCACCGGCAGCCGGTCGACATGGGCCAGGGCGGCGGCGGTGACTAGGTTGGTGGCGCCCGGCCCGATCGAGGTGGTGACCGCCATCATGCGGCGGCGGAACTTCGCCTTGGCGAAGGCGATCGCGGCCAGCGCCATCGCCTGCTCATTGTGGGCCCGCAGCGTCGGCAATTCCTCGCGATGCGCGTACAGCGCCTCGCCCATGCCGGCGACATTGCCATGGCCGAAGATCGCCCAGCAGCTGGCGAACAGGCGCTCGCGGGTGCCGTCCTCGTCCTCGATCCACTGCGCGGCGAGGTGGCGCACCAGGGCCTGCGCCATGGTCAAACGCACGGTTCCCATCCCTATCGCTCCTTTAGGCCGCGGCTTGCGCTGCGGCGCGGGCATCCTGCCAGGCGGCGATCAGGCTGCCATAGCTGGCGGCCATCCGTCCCACCGCTTCGTCATCGTCGATGCGTCCGGCGAACCAGTCCTCGGCGGCGCGGCCGAAGATGGTGCGGCCGACCGCGAAGCCGCGGCACCAGGGCTGGCGCGCGGCCAGGGTGAAGGCGGCCATCAGCTCCTCCTCCGGCGCCTCCAGCCCCAGCAGCACCACGCCGCGGCAGTTCGGGTCGCGCCGGGCGATGACCTCCTGGATCGCGATCCAGGCGGTCTCCGACGGCGGCGGCAGCTTCCACCAGTCGGGGTGGATGCCGATGCTGTAGAGATGGTCCAGCGCCCGGGCCACGGTGTGGTCGTCGGCCGGCATGGTCCTGGGCGGGATGATCTCGAGCAGCAGCTCGTGCCGGGTGGCGCGGCTGGCGTCGAACAGGGCCAGCAGCTGGCGGTCCTGCTCCGCCCGCATCTCCGGCCCGTCGTCCGGGTGGTACTGCACCAGGCACTTCACCACGTGCTCCAGCGGCCATTCCCGCAGGGTGACGCCGACATCCGGCCCGCCCTCGAAGCGCAGCGGGCGCGATCCCGGCAGCTCGATCGGCCGGCCGATCCAGGTGCCGGTGCCGGCGGCGGCGAACAGCGCGTCGCTGCCCAGCCGGCCGTCGATCAGCACGCCGAAGCCGGGGGCGTCGCCATGGGCCTGCTTCGCCGCCTGCCAGGCCAGCAGCTTGAAGGCGCCGATCCGGTCGGGATCCACGCCGTTGCGCGCCGCCATCTCCTCCAACTGCGAGCGGTGGTCGAAGGCCATGGCGTGGACTTCGGGCCAGTCGCGGATCCGGGTCGTCGCCCAATGCACCTGGTTCAGCGCCGGGTCCTCGCGCAGCCGGTGATGGGCGCTGCCCTGCTCCAGGAACTGCGACAGCTCGGCCCAGCTCGGGTAGGACGGGGCGCAGCCATGGCGCGACACGGCGAAGGCGCCGCAGGCGTTGGCGTAGCGGCAGGCGGCCTCGATCGGCTCGTCGCGCAGCCAGCCGCGCAGGAAGCCGGCCATGAAGCCGTCGCCGGCGCCCAGCACGTTGTAGACCTCGACCGGGAAGCCGGGGCCCTTGACCCCCTGCTCGATGTCGTCGGGGATGGCGCCGGGGAACACGACGCAGCCCATCGGCCCGCGCTTGACCACGAGGGTGGCGGCGCTCAGCTCGCGGATCCGGCGCAGCGCCGCCAGCGTGTCGGTGGCGCCGCCGGCGATGTGGATCTCCTCCTCGGTGCCGACGATCAGGTCGCAATCCGGCAGAATGCCCTGGAGATGGGCGCTGACATCGGCGTTCTCGACGAAGCGCTCCTCGCCCAGCCCATGGCCGGTCAGGGCCCACAGGACGGGACGGTAGTCGATGTCCAACGCCACCTTGCGGCCATGGGCGCGGGCCAGCCGCATCGCCTTCCGGCTCATCGCCGCGACGCCGGGGGTGGAGAAGTGGGTGCCGGTGACGACCACGGCGCGGGCCGAGGCGATGAAGGCCTCGTCGATGTCGTCCTCGGACAGCGCCATGTCGGCGCAGTTCTCGCGGTAGAAGATCAGCGGGAAGGTGTGGCGGTCGCGGATGCCCAGGATCACCAGCGCGGTCAGCCGCTCGGGGTCGCTGATGATGTGGCTGGTCTCGACGCCTTCCGCCGCCAGCTGCTCGCGGATGAAGCGGCCCATATGCTCGTCGCCGACCCGGGTGAGGAGGGCGGAGCGCAGGCCGAGCCGGGCGGCGCCGACCGAGATGTTGGTCGGGCAGCCGCCGACGTATTTGGCGAAGGACGCCATGTCCTCCAGCCGGCCGCCGACCTGGTCGCCATAGAGGTCGACCGAGGACCGGCCGATGCAGATGACGTCGAGTGTGGGTGTGGGCTCAGCCATGACGCGACGCGCCTTCCGGGCGCCAGAATTCGGCGTCCTGGTCCATGGTCCAGCGATGCTCCTCGGTGAACTCCGGCACGGTGTAGGGGTTGCCGGCGAGGTGGCGGATCACCCAGGCGTAGTACATGCCGTAGCCGGGGGCCGCGCATTGTGCATGGTCGAAGCCGTCGAAGATCTTGATGGTGTCGTTGGCCCGCACCTTCAGCACCGTCTCGCCCAGCTCGGCATGGCCGTAGCCGCGCGGATCGGTGAAGCGGTAGTGGTAGATCTCCGGCTGCGGGTGGTGGTGCGGCGGGTAGCTCGACCAGCGGCCGGGGAAGGTCACGACCTCGCCCAGCACCAGCTCGGCGTTGGGGTCGCTGTTGCGCAGGTCGAAGATGGTGCGGACATAGCGGTAGCAGGCCTCGTCGACCTGACCCTTGCCGCGATGCTCGTTCGGCACATCCTCCGGCCCGAACACCCGGGACGGGAAGGGCTTGGTGTTCTTCGTCTCGTAGACCGTGAACTCGGCCTCGGTCTCGGCCTGCAGCCGGACCCGGGCGCCGGCGGCGACATGCACGGCGCTGGCCGATTCGTCGAACAGCGACCCGCGCTCGAACCGGGTCGACCGGTTGTCGACCGTGACCTCGGCGGCGCCGGACATCAGCAGCCAGGCGGTCTCGTTCGCAGCCTCGATCTCGCGGCTCTCGCCCGGCGCCAGCTTCAGGACCGAGACGGCGATGCCGGTGTCGTCCTCGGGCTCGTCGAAGCGGGTGATCGGCGTCAGCCCCGGGCCGAAGCCGCCGCGGTGGCCGGTCAGGTGGCGGGTCATGGCTGTCCTCCCCAGGGCGATTTCAGCCAAATAGAACAAATATTCCATTTGACTGCAACCTCAGAATTCTGATTTTTCTGTCGCCGGTCGTCGCTGCCGGGCCATGATCCCGGGCGCGTCGCTAGGGAGAAGAAGCATGCTCAAGATCTGCCAGTTCGGTGCCGGACGGATCGGGAAGATCCACGCCGACAACATCGCCCGGAACCCCCGCACCAAGCTGGTGGCGGTGGTGGATGTCCACCGCGCCGCGGCCGAAGAGCTGGCGGCCCAGCACGGCGCCGTGGTCGGCGACGGTCTGGCGGCGCTGGACGGCGTCGACGCCGTGGTCATCGCCAGTTCGACCGACACCCATGCCGACCTGATCGAGGCCACGGCCAAGGCCGGCAAGGCGATCTTCTGCGAGAAGCCGATCGACCTCGACAGCGCCCGGGTCCAGGGCTGCCTCGACATCGTGGCCCAGGCCGGCGTGCCGCTGGCGCTGGGCTTCAACCGCCGCTTCGACCCCAGCTTCGAGGCCGCGCAGGCCGGCATCGCCGAAGGCCGCATCGGCAAGGTCGAGCTGGTGTCGATCACCAGCCGCGACCCGTCGCCGCCGCCGGCCAGCTACATCAGGGTCTCCGGCGGCCTGTTCCGGGACATGATGATCCACGACCTCGACATGGCCCGCTGGCTGCTGGGCGAGGAGCCAGTCGAGCTCTACGCCACCGCCAGCAACCTGGTCGACCCGGCGATCGGCGCCGAGGGCGACGTCGACACCGCCGTCGTCACCCTGAAGACCGCGGGCGGCGCGATCGCGCAGATCTCCAACAGCCGCCGTGCCGCCTATGGCTATGACCAGCGGGTCGAGGCCTTCGGCGCCAAGGGCATGCTGCGGGTCGAGAACCGCACCCCGACCACGGTCGAATTCTCCGGGGCCGATGGGGTGGTGAGCGACAAGCCGCTGCATTTCTTCCTGGAACGCTACGCGGATGCCTATCGGCGTGAGCTCGACGACTTCATCGACGCGGTGCTGGACGGCCGGCCGCCGCGGGCGGGAGGGGAGGACGGCAGGCGCGCCCTGCTGCTCGCCGACGCGGCCTGGGAGTCGGTGAAAACCGGCGCTCCGGTGCGGCTTTCGCGCTGACTGTGGCTTAAGAAAGATTCTCTCGGAACCCTTGCGACAACTATGGTCAAGCCGCGCGGCGTCGAGTTATAGTCCAATCGGGTGTCTTCTGTAGGCTCGGCTGAGGGGTTAGGAGATGATCATCGCCCGCGGGTGGCTCTCCACGCGCGGGCAGGTCGTTTCCACGTAACGAATGGTCCTATCGACAAAAACGTTCAGACCGTCCAGGACCGGCGCGTTGCCGGTCGCGAGCGGGCAGATCTTGGTTTCCGCTCGCGGAAGCCGCACCCTTGGTCATGGTGCAGCACTTTCTCTTGGAGTTTCAGGTCAATGATGAACCGACGTCATCCGCCGCGCGTCGGAGGCGGTGAGTATCGCCGTGACGTGACGGCAGTGGTCAAGTGGTTCAATGCGACGAAGGGTTTCGGCTTCGTCCAGGTGACGGACGGTTCGCCGGACGCGTTCCTGCACGCTTCGGTCGTGGAGCAGTCCGGCCATCGCGAGATGTATGAGGGCACGAAGATCGTCTGCGACATCGCGGAAGGTCAGAAGGGCCCGCAGGTCGCGGTGATCCATCGTGTCGAGGAACTCGGCACTCCGCCCGCCGCGGGCGCGGGTGGCGGCTTCCGGCCCAATCGCTTCGGCGACCGGCCCGAGCGCGGCGGCTTCGGCGGCGGTGGCGGCTTCGGTGGTGACCGGGGCGGCTTCGGCGCTGGCGGCGGCGGCCGTGATTTCGGCGGTGGTGGTCGCGACTTCGGCGGCGGTGGTGGCGGCTTCGGCGGCGACCGTGGCGGCTTCAGCGGCCCGGCCACCGAGGTCGAGGGCACTGTGAAGTTCTTCAACGCCGAGAAGGGCTTCGGCTTCGTGACGCCGGACGATGGCGGCAAGGACGTCTATGTCGCTTCGCGCGCGCTGCAGAAGGCCGGCCTGCCGAGCCTGAACAGCGAGCAGCGGGTTCGCCTGACGGTCCGCATGGGCCAGAAGGGCCCGATGGCCGAAGCGGTCCAGCTGCTGTGATGCCAGGGACGGCCCGGGGGAGACTCCGGGCCGTCGCTTCCTGTGGCCGAGCCTCGCTCCGCCTCCTCTGATCGCGTGCCCCCAGATCGTCTCGCTGGCGACAAAACAGGGCCCCGCGCGAAATTCACGCGCGAATTGCCGGCGGTGCGACGCCGGGCGCTGATCGAAGCCACGGCCCGGTGCCTGGCCGAACGCGGCCATGCCGCCACCTCGGTGCGCGAGGTGTGCGCCCGCGCCGGCGTGTCCCCTGGCTTGGTCCGCCACTATTTCGGCGGCATCGACACCCTGATCGCCGAGACCTACCGCTTCATCGGCAGCCATGTCGCCGAAGCCCTGGCGGTCGCGCTGCAGGACCCTGCCGCGACGGCTGAAGCGCGGCTGCGCGCCTTCATCGACGCCAGCTTCCGGCCGCCGGTGCTGGACCCCGAGCTGCTGTCGATCTGGCTGTCCTTCTGGGCGCTGGTGCGCCGCGACGAGGCGATCCGGCAGGTCCATCGCGACGTCTACGCCGCCTATCGCAAGACCCTGGAACAGCTGATCGCCGCCGCCGCCAAAGACCGGGCGCGCGGGGTGAACGCGGCCCTGGCGTCGCTGGCCTTCACCGCCATGCTCGACGGGCTGTGGCTCGAACTCTGCCTCGACCCCACCGTGTTCGCGCCGGATGATGCCGTGCGCATCGCCAATGGCTGGGTCGACGGCCTGCTGTCCGGCAACGCGATGGGGCTCTCCCGGGACGAGCCGGCGCCGCGCCGCTGACCGGCAATCAGCCACTGCTGTCCGGTTGAGGCGAAAACACAGACGACAGTGGAATTTCAGCGCAACGCCACATCCCTCTTTTGTCATGCCACGGCTTGACCGTGGCATCCAGGGGCGGCCAGAGCGGCTCTTGGTGGCCCCTGTATTGCCCGGTCAAGCCGGGCAATGACAATGAAAGTTGAGCTCTATGCCTGCATCTGCAACGCAGAAAGCTCAACCGGACACCCGCGGGGTCAGGCGCGGCCGGCTTTGCCGAAATCGATCACCAGCCGGCCGTTGACCCGGCCTTCGCGCAGGTCGCGCAGCCCGTCATTGATCTCCGCCAGCCCGATGCTGCGGGTCATGCTGCGCAGCGGCGCCTCGGCATGCAGCCGGATCAGCTCCTCCATCTCCAGCCGGGTGCCGACGCTGGTGCCGGTGAGGACGACCCCGGTCGCCGTGAGCCAGGCCTGGCTGACCGGCACCGGTTTCTCCACCAGGGCGGCCGCGACGATGGTGCCGCGCGGCCGGATGCCGCCGATCATGGCCCCCCAGGTCGCGTCGGTCGGCGCGAAGTTGATGCAGGCATGCATGCCGCCGAGCTGCTGCAGGCGCGCCGCCGCGGCCTCGTCGGCGATCACGGTGTGGTGGGCCCCCAGCGCCCGGGCGCGCTCCAGCTTCGCCGGGGACACATCCAGCGCGACCACCGTCGCGCCGGTCCGGGCGGCCAGCTGGACGGCGTAGAGGCCGAGGCCGCCGCAGCCGAACACGGCGCAGCGCGACCCCGGCCGCAGCGCCGCCCGTCGGATCGCGCCATAGGCGGTCACCCCGGCGCACATCAGGGGGGCGGTGGCGACCGGGTCGGCCCCGGCCGGCAGCCGCACCGCATGGCCGGCGTCGACGGCGACGTATTCGGCGAAGGCGCCGTCGACGTCGCAGCCATGGGCCCGCTGGGCCTGGCAGAAGGATTCCGCGCCCTCGCGGCATTCGTCGCACCGGCCGCAGGTGTCGTGCAGCCAGGGCACGCCGACCCGGTCGCCCCGGCGCCAGCCCGGCACGCCTGCGCCGATCTCGACGACCTCGCCGACGCCCTCATGCCCCAGGATCAGCGGCTTGCCGGAGGCGGCGCCGCTGCCCCAGATATGAAGGTCGGTGTGGCACACGCCGCAAGCCCGCAGCCGCACAAGCAACTGTCCGGGGCGGGGCCTCGGGACCGGCACGCGGCGCACGGCCAGGGGTTCGCCGGGCGCGTCCAGCACCGCCGCGAGCATCGTCGCCGGCCGATCGAAGGCGATATCCGTCACTTCGCCAAAGCCGCCTGGACGACCGCCAGGGCCGGCCGGCCGTCCCGGGTCGTGACGCCATCGAGCCAGGCGGCCAGCTTCTCCGGATGCGCCTTGATCAGGGCCGCGGCGGCGGTCGGGGCGTCCTGGCCGTCGTCCAGCATCAGCTTCATCCCGGCGTTCTCCGCGTCGATGTCGAAGGCGAGGTTGGCGAAGAAGCGAGCCAGGTTGGGGCAGGCGGCGGCATAGCCCGGCCGGGCTATGGTCCGCACCGTCGAGCCGCCGAAATCCGGCCCGTACTCCGCGTCGCCGCCGGTGAGGTACGCGATCTTGAAGTTCAGGTTCATCGGGTGCGGCTGCCAGCCGAGGAAGACGATCCACTGGTCGCGGGCGATCGCCCGCTGCAGCTGGGCCAGCATGCCCTGCTCGCTGGATTCGACGATCTCCCAGCCCTTCAGCCCGTGTCGGCCGGCCGCCACCATGTCGAGCAGCGGCTGATTGCTACCGGGTTCGATGCCGTAGATCTTGCGGTCGAATTTGTCGGCGAAGCGGGCGAGGTCGTCGAAGCCGCGCACCCCCGCCTCCGCCAGGGCGGCCGGGACGGCGAGGGTGAACTTCGCGCCGGTCAGGTTGGTGCCCAGCACCTCGACCCAGCCCTCGTCGTAATACTGCTTGAACTCGATGTCCTGGGCCGGCCGCCAATTGCCGAGGAAGACGTCGACCTGGCCGTTCTTCAGGCTCTCATAGGTGATGTTGAGGCCCAGCAGCGTGTTGGTCATCTCGTAGCCCATGGCCTTGAGCACGATGGCGGCGGTGTTGGTGGTCAGGGCGATGTCGGTCCAGCCCATGTCGGCGCTGCGGACCCGGGCGCAGGACGAATCCTCCGCGGATGCGGTCGACCAGGCCATGCAGGCCAGGGCCGCGATGACAAATCCTCTCATGACAGCCTCCCGATGAATCGGTTGCGGGGCTGGCCGTCTGCGCGGCCGTTTCGACCCCGGCCTAGCCAAGCACAGCGGGATTTTTTGTCAATTCAGTTTTTTGTACGTTCATATAAAAAACTGAACGCTAATATAGCTGGCGACGAGGGCCGGGGAGAGCCATGCGAAAGCCGATCGAGGAAATCCGCCGTCGCGAGCTGATCGAGGGCGCCTACCGCGCCTTCCTGCAGCACGGCATCGGCGGCCTGACCACCGCCCGCATCTGCCAGGAGGCCGGGATGTCGCCGGGCATCCTGGCCTATTACTTCAAGAGCAAGGACGAGGTGCTGTTCTGGATGGTCCGCTACGCCAACCGCGTGGTGATGGACGCGGTGGTGCGGAACATGAAGGCGGCGGGCAATCGCTGGGACCGGCTGATGGCGATCGTCCACGGCAACTTCCCGGCCGATGTGTTCGACCGCAACACCGCCCGCGCCTGGCTGTCCTTCTCTTCCGTCGCCGGCCAGGACCCGCAGCTCGAACGCCTGCAGCGGCTGTTCCATCGCCGCATGGTGTCCAACCTGGGCAGCTGCGTCGAAGGCCTGCTGCAGGGGGCCGAGCTGACCCGGTTCGTGCTCGGGGTCGGCGTGCTGATCGACGGCGCCTGGCTGCGGAAGGCCGGGCCGGGAATCGAGCTGGAGGCGGAGGAGGCGATCGGCATGGTCGAGCGGCACATCCGCAGCGTGCTCGGCGACGCGCGGGTCACGGCCCTGCAGGAGATGGCATCCTAGCCGGCGGGATCGCCGCCCCGCAGCAGCGCCCGGTTCTCCCGCATCAGGCGGACGATGCGCTCGATCACGGCGCGGACCGCGGGGTGGCGGCGCTCGTCATTGTGCAGCACCAGCCATTGCTGGTGGCGCAGCTCCTCGACCTGCTGCAGCCGCTCCAGCTCCGGCTCGCTGTCGCCGGCGAAGCAGGGCAGCACCGCCCGGCCCACGCCGCGGCGCAGCAGGTCCAGGATCAGCCGCGGATCGTTGCCGCGCATCACCGTGGCGGCGGCGTGCCGCTCCGCCACCCAGCGGGCCGAGGGGGTGACGGCGCCGTCGCCGGTCACGCCGATCCAGCGGTCGCCCAGCGCGGCGGCGCGCCGGCCATAGACGGCGAAGGCGACGTCGCCGGTCCGCCGCCCCGCCAGCCAGGGTTCCTCCGGCCGGCGGTTGCGGATGCCGATGTCGGCCTGCCCGCGGGCGATGTCGAGCCGGGCGTTGGCCGCGACGAAGTCGATCGACCAGGGCTCGTCGGGCGACCATAGGGCATCGATGTGGCGGGCGAGGAACCAGGAGGTCCAGGTGCCGGCCGAGATCCGCACCGTGCGGCGTGGCGACAGGCCGTCGCGCCAGCGCTCGATGCCGGTCGCCGCCGCCTCCATCTCCTCCGCCTGGGCCAGGAACTGGCGCCCCTCCTCGGTCAGGCGGTAGCCCAGGCGCTCGCGGATGAACAGGCGCTGGCCCAGGCCCTGCTCCAGCGCCGTCATGCGGCGCCCCAACGTCGCCGGGCTCGGCCCCGCCTGGCGGGCCGCGCCGCTGAGCCCCTCGCCGCGGGCGACGGCCAGGAACAGGCGGATGTCTTCCCAGTCGAGCGCGCTTTTCATTCTTGCAACGATCATTGCAGAGCTGCGGGTTTCTCGGCTGGATCATAGCCGATAGCCTCCGTTATCACGATCTCTGAACCTTTCGTCCGTGAAAAGGAATTGCCATGACCCATCAGCCCAAGCCGCATCCGGCCGCCATGATCCGTCTGTGGGATGGGCGCGAGATCCCGCGTCTCGGCCTGGGTTGCTGGGCGATCGGCGGCCCGTTCTTTGCCGGCGACACGCCATTGGGCTACGGCACCGTCGACGATGCGGAATCGACCGCGGCGATCCACTGCGCCCTCGAACTCGGCATTCGCTTCTTCGACACCGCCGACGTCTATGGCGCCGGCCATTCCGAGGCAGTGCTGGGGCAGGCCATTGCCGGCCGCGACGACGTCGTGGTCGCGACCAAGCTGGGCAACCGCTTCGACCCGGCGACGAAGCAGATGACCGGCAGCATCGACGACGGCGACCTGGCGCGCGAGACCCGCAGCGCCGTGGATGCATCGCGCCGTCGGCTGCGCCGCGACCGCCTCGACCTGGTGCAGCTTCACCTCAACGAACAGGCGATCGAGCGGGCGGGCGAGGTGTTCGATACGCTGGACGAGCTGCGCGCCGCCGGCACCATCGGCGCCTATGGCTGGAGCACGGATTTCCCGGACCGGGCAGCTGCCCATGCCGGGCGGGACGGCTTCGTCGCGGTCCAGCACGGTATGAACCTGTTCTTCGATGCCGCGCGGATGCTGCCGGTGATCGTGGCCAATGGCCTGCTGTCGATCAACCGCTCGCCGCTCGCCATGGGGCTGCTGACCGGCAAGTTCGTGGCCGGCCAGGCGCTGCCTGAGAATGACGTGCGGGCCAACACCTTCGAATGGATGGACTATTTCAAGGACGGCCGCGTGGTGCCGGACTTCGCCGACCGGCTGGCCCGGATCCGCCATCTCCTGACCGCCGACGGCCGCACCCTGGCCCAGGGGGCGATCGCCTGGCTGTGGGCGAAGTCGCCCCGCACCCTGCCGATCCCCGGCTTCCGGTCGGCGGCGCAGGTGCGGGAGAATGCCGGCGCGCTGGAGAAGGGGCCGCTGCCGGAGGAGGTGATGGCGGAGATCGAGCGGCTGATCGACCGCCGGCCCGAGGGCGCGGCCCGGTCGCGCTGAGGGCAGCCACTCAATCCTTGGTGCCGACGTCCCAGCCGGCATGAAACAGCTGTAAGCCTCGGCCGGCAGGCCCGATCGGCCGCCGCGCGATTTTTGCACGGGGATGATTGACCGCCTCCCGCACCTATTATACGGTCGTATAACAAGGCGGCCGGCAAGGCCGAGGGAGGCCAGCGATGATCGAAGCGATGCCGCGGCGCGGGGATGCGCCGACCCAGGATATTCCGCAGCCGGATGACGATGTCAGCCTGCCGGCCTGGATCTATCGCGACCCCGAATTCTACGCGGTCGAGCAGGAGGCGATCTTCCGCTCGTCCTGGCAGATCGTCTGCCATCTCAACGACATCCCACTGGCCGGCGACTTCCACACCTTCGAGTTCCTCGGCGAGACCATCATGGTGGTCCGTGGGCGGGACGGGCAGGTGCGGGCCTTCCACAATGTCTGCCGCCACCGCGCCGCGCGCCTGCTGGACGGGCCGAAGGGCAATTGCGGCAGCCGCATCGTCTGCCCCTACCACGCCTGGACCTATGAGCATGACGGCCGTCTGATCGGCATGCCGCAGCGCGGCAGCTACGGCGATTTCGACTTCGGCAGCCACGGGCTGGTCCCGGTCGACCACGAGGTCTTCGCCGGCTTCGTCTTCATCCGCCTCGCCCCGGGCACGCCCAGCGTCGCCGAGATGATGGGCCCCTATGGCGAGGAACTGGCGGCGTACCGGATCGAGGACATGGTACCGCTGGGCCGGGTCACGATGCGGCCGCGCTCGGTGAACTGGAAGAACGTCGCCGACAACTATTCCGACGGGCTGCACATCACCGTCGCCCATCCCGGCCTGACCCGGCTGTTCGGCCGCGGCTATGGGGTCGAGGCCCGGCCCTGGGTCGACAAGATGTGGGGCCAGCTGCAGGACCGGCCGTCGGCCGTGCTGTCGGAGCGGGCCTATCAGCACTTCCTGCCGGAGGTGCCGCATCTGCCGCCGGAGCGGCAGCGGCTGTGGACCTACTTCAAGCTCTGGCCCAACGTCGCGATCGACATCTATCCCGACCAGATCGACTTCATGCAGTTCATCCCGGTCTCGCCGACCGAGACGATGATCCGCGAGATCGCCTATGTCCATCCGGACCACCGGCCCGAGATGAAGGCCGCGCGCTACCTCAACTGGCGGATCAACCGCTCGGTCAGCCTCGAGGACAAGACGCTGATCGACCGGGTCCAGGCCGGCATGGGGTCGTCCAGCTACACCGTCGGCCCGCTCGGCACCACCGAGGTCTGCCTGCGCAGCTTCGCCCGGGCGATGCGCCGGCTGATCCCGGAAAGCCGGCTGCACCGGCCGCCGCCGCCGGGCTGGAGCCTGCGCCGCACCCCGTCCGAGGCGCCCGCCTTCGCGGCGGAGTGACCCAAGGACCCTTCGCCGTCATCCCCGCGAAAGCGGGGATCTCGACGGGTAAGGTCACGAAGAGATCCCCGCTTTCGCGGGGATGACGATACGAAAGAACGGTGCGGCGGGACTACATGGCGAACACACAGGTTTTCGACGTCGCGATCATCGGCGGGGGCCACAACGGGCTGGTCTGCGCCGCCTATCTCGCCGCCGCCGGGCTGAAGGTGACGGTGCTGGAGCGCCGCAAGGTGGTCGGCGGCGCCGCGGTGACCGAGGAGTTCCATCCCGGCTTCCGCAACTCCGTCGCCGCCTACACGGTCAGCCTGCTGAACCCGAAGGTGATCCGCGACCTCGACCTGCCCGGCCATGGCCTCAAGGTGGTCGAACGGCGCCTGGCCAATTTCCTGCCGGTGGATGAGAGCCGCTACCTGCTGTCCGGCCCGGGCCGGACCAAGGCCGAGATCGCCCGGTTCTCGGCCCGCGATGCCGAGCGCTACGACGCCTATGGCGACCGCCTCGACGTCATCGCCGACGTGCTGCGCGACATCGTGCTGCGCACCCCGCCCAACGTCGCCTCCGGCGGCTGGTCCGGCGCGCTGCCGGAGCTGATCAAGGCCGGCTCGCTCGGCAACCGGCTGCGCAAGCTCGACATGGTGATGCGGCGCGACCTGCTCGACCTCTTCACCAAATCGGCGACCGACATCCTGGAAGGCTGGTTCGAGACGCCGGTGGTGCAGGCGCTGTTCGGCTTCGACAGCATCGTCGGCAACTACGCCAGCCCCAGCCATGCCGGCACCGGCTATGTCCTGCTGCATCATGTGTTCGGCGAGGTGAACGGCAAGAAGGGCGTGTGGGGCCATGCCATCGGCGGCATGGGCGCGATCACCCAGGCGATGGCCAAGTCGGCGGCGTCGCGTGGCGCGGTGATCCGCACCGATGCCGGGGTGCGCGAGGTGATCGTCGAAGGCGGCCGCGCCGTCGGCGTGGTGACCGAGGCCGGCGACATCGTCCGCGCCGGCTGCATCGTCTCCAACCTCAACCCCAAGCTGCTCTACGGCAGGCTGGTCGACCCGGCGGCGCTGCCGCAGGATTTCCGCGAACGGATGGAGCGCTTCAAATGCGGCTCCGCCACCTTCCGCATGAACGTCGCGCTGTCGGAGCTGCCGGACTTCACCTGCCTGCCGGGCAAGACCCTGGCCGACCACCACACCAGCGGCATCATCTTCGGGCCCAGCCTGGACTACATGGACAAGGCCTATCTCGACGCCAAGGCCGGCGGCTGGTCGAAGACGCCGATCGTCGAGATGCTGATCCCGTCGACGCTGGACGACACGCTGGCGCCGCCGGGCCAGCACGTCGCCAGCCTGTTCTGCCAGCATTTCGACCCGAAGCTGCCGGACGGCGCCAGCTGGGACGACCATCGCGAGACCGCGGCCGACCTGGTCATCGACACGGTCAATGCCTGGGCGCCGAACTTCAAGGCCTCGGTGCTGGGCCGGCAGATCAACAGCCCGCTCGATCTCGAACGCACCTTCGGGCTGATCGGCGGCGACATCTTCCATGGCGCGCTGTCGCTGGACCAGATGTTCTCGGCCCGGCCGGTGCTGGGGCATGGCGACTACCGCGCGCCGGTGCCAGGGCTCTACATGTGCGGATCGGGAACCCATCCCGGCGGCGGCGTCACCGGGGCGCCGGGCCACAATGCCGCACGGGAAATCCTGGCCGATTTCAAGCGACGTCGGCTGAAGCGCGCGGCATGATGCCGGCAAAGCAGGGAACGGGAGCAGGCAGGCAATGGACCGATCCTGGGAACTGATTCCCGGCGACATGCCGGGCGCGGAATGGCGGATTCCGGTGCTGCGCTTCAAGGGCAATGCCGACGGACCGCCGGCCTATCTGCAGGCGGCGCTGCACGCCGACGAACTGCCGGGCGTGATCACCATCGACGCCCTGTGCGCCCGGCTGCGCCGGGCCGAGGCGGCGGGCGACATCAAGGGCGACATCACCATCGTGCCCTGGGCCAACCCGATCGGGCTGCAGCAGCAGCTGCACGGCGCCTGGCAGGGGCGCTACGACCTCGACACCCGGGTCAATTTCAACCGCGACTTCCCGCTGATCGACCGCCCCGACCCGGCGCTGCTGGCGGGACCCGACGCGGTGATGTCGGCCGGCGCCCGGCTGAAGATCAAGCTGCTGACCCTGGCCCTGCCGTCGGAGATCATCCTCGACCTGCATTGCGACGAGGTCTCGCTGCTGTATCTCTACATCCCGTCGGCGTTGTGGCCGGGGATGCAGGACCTGGCCGACGCGATGGACCCGGGTGCTGTGCTGGCCTGGGGCGGCGAAGCCGGCAGCGCCTTCGACGAGGCCTGCCTCACGCCCTGGCTGCGCAGCGGGGCCGACCTTTCCGGCAAGGTGGTGTCGACGGTCGAATTGCGCGGCCGGGCCGACATCGATGCCGAGCTGGCCGAGCGGGACGCCGAGGGGCTGTTCCGCTTCCTGGCCGGGCGCGGCGTCATCGCCGGCGACCCGCCGCAGCGGCGCTGGTCCGGTCCGGTGGCCGAGCTCGATCACATCGAGATGATCCGTGCCCCGGTCGGCGGCGCGGTCTGCTTCGTCCGCGTTCCGGGCGACCATGTCGAGGCCGGGGACCTGCTCGCCACCATCCTGGTGCGGCCGGGCGAGGAGGGCGGGGCGGTGCCCGTGCGCGCCCCCCAGGCCGGGCTGGTGATGAGCCGCCGCGACCACGGCCGGGCCAAGCCGGGCGAGGACATGATGAAGCTGGTTTGCGGTTCGCGCAGTGCGACCGCGCGGCCGGGACCCCTCGAAGCCTGAGGGGCCGGTCTTCGTCCAATCAAGAAACAGGGAGCGCTGATCGAATGAACCGTCTGACCCTCTCCGCCTGCCTGGTGATGGCCGCGGCCGTCTTTGCCGGCCCGGCCATGGCGCAGGATGTGGTGCGCATCGGCACCACGCCGGAATCCTACCCGCCCTACAGCTGGGTCGACGCCCAGGGCAAGCTGAACGGCTTCGAGATCGAGCTTGGCGACGCGCTGTGCGTCGAGATGAAGGTCAAGTGCGAATGGGTGATCCAGAGCTGGGACGGCATCATCCCGGCGCTGCAGGAAAAGAAGTTCGACGCCATCATCGCCTCGATGTCGGTCACCGCCGAGCGCAAGCAGGTCGTCGACTTCAGCGACAAATACTATAACTCCCCGGCCGAGTTCATCGGCCCCAAGAGCGAGAAAGTCGACATCTCGCCGGAAGGCCTGAAGGGCAAGACGGTCGGCGTCCAGATCTCGACCGTTCATGCCGCCTACATCGAGGCGAAGTACAAGGACATCGTCACGATCAAGACCTACGACACGCAGGAGAACGCCAATCTCGACCTGATCGCGGGCCGGGTCGACCTGCTGCTGGCCGATGGGGTGGCGCTGGATTCCTTCCTGAAGTCGGCCGATGGCGCGGATTTCGACGTCAAGGGCAAGCCCTTCATCGATCCGATCATGGGCGACGGCGTCGGCGTCGCCGTCCGCAAGGAGGACACGGCCCTGCGCGACAAGTTCTCCGCCGCGATCAAGGCGATCCGCGCCAACGGCGTCTACAAGAAGATCAACGACAAGTACTTCAGCTTCGACATCTACGGCTGAGGCCGGGGGATGGAGGATCTCGCCGCCCTGCTGGGCTTCGGGGAGAAGGGGTGGGGCGGCCAGCTGCTGGCCGGGACGGTGGTCACGGTCGAGATCGCCGTCGCCTCCTATGTCGTCGGGCTGCTGCTCGGCCTGCTCGGGGCCTGGGCCAAGCTGGCCGGGCCCCGGCCGGTCCGGGCGCTCGGCAACGCCTACACCACCATCGTCCGCGGCGTGCCCGACATCCTGATCATCCTGTTCGTCTACTATGGCGGCACCTCGGGCCTGCGGGCGCTGATCGGCCTGGTGGTGCCGGGGGTCGAGGTCGAGATCGACGCCTTCGTCGCGGCGGTCGCCTCGCTCGGCTTCGTCGCCGGCGCCTATGCCACCGAACTGTTCCGCGGCAGCATCCTGGCGGTGCCGCCGGGCCAGATCGAGGCGGCGAAGTCGCTGGCCCTGCGGCCCGCGGTGATGTTCTTCAAGGTGGTGCTGCCCCAGGCCATCCGCTTCGCCCTGCCGGCGCTGGGCAACCTGTGGGTGGTGGTGCTGAAGGACAGCGCCCTGATCAGCGTGGTCGGGATGCGCGACCTGCTGGGCATCGCCGCGACCGCGGCGGCGACCACCCGCCAGCCCTTCACCTTCTATGCCGTGGTGGCCCTGATCTTCCTGGCGCTGACCATCGTCTCGGTCGGGCTGTTTCAGCTCGCCGAACGGGTCTACGGCCGCGGCTACCGGCGGTCCTGAGCCATGGATTTCGATTTCATCCAGCGCATCCTGGGCAACCTCTTCAACGGCGTGCTGGTGACAATCTTCCTGGTCGTCACCACGATGATCTGTGGCAACGCCCTGGCGGTGCCGGTGGCGCTGGCCCGGGTGTCGCGGCACTGGTGGCTGAAGGCGCCGGCCTTCCTCTACATCCTGTTCATGCGCGGCACGCCGCTGATCGTGCAGATGTACATGATCTATTACGGCCTGGCGCAGTTCCCGGGGGTGCGCCACAGCGTCCTGTGGCCGATCCTGCGCGATCCCGTCTGGTGCGCCTTCATCTCGCTCAGCATCAACACCGCGGCCTATTCCGGCGAAGTGCTGCGCGGCGCCATCCAGGCGGTGCCGCGCGGCGAGGTCGAGGCCGCGCGCTCGGTCGGCATGCGGCAGGGCCTGATGATGCGCCGCATCGTGCTGCCGATCGCGCTGCGCCAGAGCCTGCCGATCTTCGCCAACGAGACGGTGCTGCTGCTCAAGGCCAGCGCCATCGTCTTCACCATCACGGTGCGCGACCTGATGGGCGAGGCCAACATTGTCCGCGCCCAGACCTTCCGCACCTACGAGCCGCTGCTGACCGCGGCCCTGATGTATCTGGTGCTGACCTGGATCATCGCCCGCGGCTTCGGCTGGCTCGAATCCCGGCTGGGGGCGCATCGTCGGGCGGCGGTGTCGGCGGTGCCCGGCCGCGGCCCTGCGGCTGCGACCACGGTGCCGCTCGACGCCCGCTGATCCGGGCCGCCTGGCCGGGGCGCGTTCCCGATTGTCGGGCGTGGCTGCGCGGGACTAGGCTTCGCGGAGACGGGAGCGCCCGGGAAGAGGCGTCGTCGAAGCCGCATCAGGGAGATAGAGTGACATGCGTCTGCGCAGCATCGTTCTGGCCGCCGCCGCCATCGGCCTCCTGTCCTCTGGCCCCGCCTTCGCCGGCGCCGTGCTCGACCGGATCACGCAGGCCAAGAAGCTGGTGATGTCGACGGATCCGGAATACCCGCCGCAATCCTCGCTGAACGCCAGCAACCAGTTCGAGGGCTTCGACATCGATGTCGGCACCGAGATCGCCAAGCGCCTCGGCGTCTCGATCGAATTCGTCACCCCGGGCTGGGAGACCATCGTCTCCGGCAAATGGGCAGGGCGCTGGGACGTCTCGGTCGGGTCGATGACCCCGACCAAGCCGCGGGCCGAGGTGCTGGACTTCCCGGCGATCTACTACTACACGCCGGCCGCCCTGGCGGTGAACACGGCCAACACCACGATCAAGACCCCGGCCGACGCCTCGGGCAAGCGCATCGGCGTCGGCGCGGCCACCACCTATGAGAACTACCTGCATGGCGACCTGGCGATCGAGGCCGAGGGTGCCCCGCCATTCGAGTTCGTGATCAAGGACGCCAAGATCCAGTCCTACGACACCGACGTCCCGGCGCTGGACGACCTCAAGCTGGGCGATGGCACCCGGCTCGACGCGGCGATGACGGCGCTGCCGACGATCCAGGCCGCGATCAAGAACGGCTATCCCCTCAGGGTGGTCGGTGCGCCGCTGTACTACGAGCCGCTGGCGGTCGCGATCGAGAAGGGCGACCCGGAGCTGAAGGCCAAGCTCGCCGAGATCGTCAAGGCGATGCAGGATGACGGCACCCTGACCAGCCTCTCGATGAAATGGTACGGGGTGGACCTGACCAAGCCGGCGTCCTGACCGCAGGCGGATGATCCGCCTCTTCGAGGCCCTGGCGCGGCCGCTGGTGCTGCGTGCCTTGCTGTTCCTCGTCGCCGCCGGGCTGCTGGCGGGCTTCGACTATGGCGGCGTCGTCGCCCGGCTGGCCGAGATCGTGCCGGCGTTGGCCTCGCCTACGGGGCAGGGGGTGGGGCCCTGGCTCGTCATCGCCGGGCTCGCCGCCCTGGTGGTGGTGAATTTCTGGCTGCTGTCCCACCTGCCGTTCCGCCTCCAGGCGGTGATCGTCTGGATCGAGCTGATGGGCCTGTTCCTGGCCTTCTGCTGGAGCTTCCGGCTCAGCTACGGCTTCATGCTCCAGCGGGCGCCGATCCTGCTCGGGCTGCAGCTGCATGACGGCTTCATCCAAGGCGCGGCGCTGACCCTGTTCATCTGCCTGGTCTCGATCACGCTCTCGACCGTGATCGCCCTGGCGGCGGCCCTGGCGCGCCTGTCCGACAGCGGCCCGGCCTACGGCCTCGCCACCTTCTACACCTCGTTCTTCCGCGGCACGCCGCTGCTGCTTCAGACCATGCTGATCTATCTCGGCCTGCCGCAGCTCGGCCTGGTCATCGACGCCATCCCGGCCGGCATCATCGCCCTGTCGCTGTGCTACGGCGCCTACATGGCCGAGATCTTCCGCGCCGGCATCCTGTCGGTCCCGCGCGGGCAGTCGGAGGCGGCGCGGTCGCTCGGCCTGAAGTCGGGGGAGGTGACCTGGCTGGTGGTGCTGCCGCAGGCGATGCGGCTGATCATCCCGCCGACCGGCAACCAGTTCATCGCCATGCTGAAGGATTCGTCGCTGGTCTCGGTGATGGGGGTCTGGGAGATCATGTTCCTGGCCCGGACCCATGGCCGCGCCGAGTTCAAATACATGGAGATGCTGATCGTCGCGGCGCTGATCTACTGGGCGATGTCCGCGGTGTTCGAGCTGGTGCAGGCCCGGATCGAGAAGCGCTTCGGCAAGGGCGTGTCGGTCCGCTGAGTCGGACTCTGGGCTTTCCTCAGATATATCCAATTGGTTACATCCAACTGCCGGACCAAGCGGCGCCTGGGGTGTCATTCAGCATTTGACATCGCGGCGGGGCGATCAATAATAAGTAACCAAACGGTTATAACAGAGGCGGCGCTCAAGCGTCTGCCGCGCCTAGGGGAGGCAAGTCGATGAAGGCTTTGAACCGCCGTTCGTTCCTGCAGACCTCGATCGCCGCGACCGCGGCGCTGTCCCTCGGGACCGGCGCCGCCCGGGCCGAGGAGGCCCGGCTGCGCATGGCGTGGTGGGGGTCGCAGGACAGGGCCAAGCGCACCCTGGGTGTCGCCGAGCTGTACAAGCAGAAGATGCCCGACGTCGCCATCGTCGGCGAGGCGGTCACCGGCGACGCCTACTGGACCAAGCTGTCGACCCAGATGGCCGGGCGAAACATCTCCGATATCTTCCAGCTCGAGCCGGGCACCATCTCCGACTATTCCCGCCGCGGCGCCACCATGGCGCTGGACCAGTTCATCCCCAAGCCGCTGGACGTCGAGGCCTTCGGCACCAAGGTGCTGGACCTGTGCAAGGTCGACGGCAAGATCCAGGGCATCGGCCTAGGCCTCAACTCGTTCTCGATGTTCTACGACACCGCAGTCTTCGCCAAGGCCGGCCTGCCGGCGCCGACGCCGGAGACCACCTGGGCCCAGTTCGCCGACCTGTCGGTCGAGCTGACCAAGGCGGTGGGCAAGGACCAGTTCTGGGGCGCCCCCTACGGCGCCCGCTACGCCTCGGTGCTGGACGTCTGGCTGCGCCAGCGCGGCAAGGCCCTGTTCACCGAGGAAGGGCCGCTCGGCTTCGGGGTCGAGGACGCCAAGGAATGGTACGCCTACTGGGAGGATCTGCGCGGCCGCAACGGCACCGTCACGGCGGATGTGCAGACCCAGGAGCAGAACATCATCGAGACCAACCCGCTCAGCCGCGGCAGCTCGGCGATGGGCTTCACCTATTCGAACCAGCTGGTCGGCTATCAGGCGGTGATGCCGAACAAGCTCGGCATCACCATGGTGCCCTCTGCCGGCGGCGGCGCTCCCTCGGGGCACTACTACCGGCCGGCGCTGATCTGGAGCATCGGCGCCACCAGCAAGAACGGCGAGGCGGCGGCGGCCTTCATCAACTTCTTCGTCAACGATATCGAGGCCGGCAAGATCCTGGGGGTCGAGCGCGGCGTGCCGATGTCGCCCAAGGTGCGCGAGGCGATCCTGCCGCAGTTGAACGAGACCGAGCGGGCGTCGGTGGAGTACGTCAACTTCCTGGCCGACAAGGTCAGCGCCTATCCGCCGCCGGTGCCGAAGGGGTCGCAGGAGTTCGACCGCAACGTCGTGCGCCGCACCTCCGACGAGCTGGCCTTCGGAAACCTCACGCTCGACCAGGCGGCGCACCAGCTGGTCGAACAGGGCAATGCGCTGATCCAGCCGAAGTGACTTGGCCGAAGTGACCCGGCCGACCTGATCCGGAAGCGTTGAGGACAGCATGACCCGTCTCAAGGTGGCGATGATCGGCTGCGGCTGGGTCGCCGGATCCCAGGTCGAGCGTGGCTTCGCGGTCTTGCCGGAGCAGTTCGAGGTGGCGGTGGCCGCGGATCTCGACCCGTCCCGGGCCGAGGCCTTCGCCGCCCGCCACGGCATCCCGCGCATGGCTGCAAGCCTCGACGTCGTGCTGGCCATGCCCGATGTCGACGTGGTGTCGATCTGCACTCCGCCGAACCTGCATTTCGGCGGGGTCACCGCGGCGCTGGCCGCCGGTAAGCATGTGATCTGCGAGAAGCCCTTCGTCGCGTCGCTGGCGCAGCTGGAGGCGGTGCGCCGGGCCGAGGCGGAGTCCGGCCGCCGGGCGATGCCGATCTTCCAGTACCGCTTCGGCGACGGGCTGGCGCGGGTCAAGCACGTGGTCGACAGCGGCCTGGCCGGCAAGGCCTATGTCTCGGCGGTCGAGACCGCGTGGCGCCGCGGCCCGGACTACTACCAAGTGCCGTGGCGCGGCAAGCTGGCGTCGGAGCTGGGCGGCGTGCTGCTGACCCAGGCGATCCACATGCACGACCTGCTGTTCTTCCTGATGGGGCCGGCCGCCACGGTCGCCGGCTTCAAGACCACCCGGGTCAACCCGGTCGAGGTCGAGGATTGCGCGGTTGGCAGCCTGCGCATGGCCGACGGGTCGCTGGCCTCGCTGACCGCGACGCTGGGCTCGGCCAAGCAGATCACCCGGATGCGGTTCTGCTTCGAGCATGTCGCCTTCGAGGTGCAGGGCGACGGCGACGACGCCGGCCGGCCGGCGGAGCTGGAGTGGACCGTGATCCCGGCCAGCCCCGAGGCGGGCGAGCGCATCGCCAAGGCCATGGCCGAGCTGCCGCCCGGGAAAGCCAACTTCGCCCGGCAGTTCGAGCTGTTCCACGACGCGCTGGCCACCGGCGCGCCCTTCCCGGTGACGCTGGACGACGCCCGGCGCTCGCTGGAGCTGATCACGGCGCTGTTCCACGCCGCCGAAACCGGCACGGTGATCGATCTGCCGATCGGCCCCGGCCATTCCCGTTACGAAGGCTGGGTCTCCCGGGCCTGAAGAGGACCATGATGAAACGCGCGATGATCGTCTGGGGCGGCTGGGAAGGCCATGAGCCGGAACAGGGCGCCGCCTATGTCGCCGCGATGCTGCGGCAGGAGGGCTTCGACGTCCGGGTGGAGGGCGACGTCGACGCCTTCGCCGACCCGGCGCTGCGCGGGATGGACCTGATCGTGCCGATGTTCACCCGCTCCGCGATCACCAAGGAGCCGCTGGACAACCTGCTGGCCGCGGTCGAGGGCGGGGCCGGGATCGCCGGCTATCACGGCTGCCTGGCCGGGTCGTTCCGCGAGGCGGTGGCCTTCCACTTCATGGCCGGCTGCCAATGGGTGGCCCATCCCGGCAACATCATCCCGTTCCGGGTGAACGTGACCCGGCCGGACGACCCCGTGATGGCCGGGATCGGGGATTTCGACTACCTGTCGGAACAGTACTACCTGCATGTCGACCCGGCGGTGGAGGTGCTGGCCACCACCACCTTCTCGGGCGACCACGCCGCCTGGATCGACGGCGTGACCATGCCGGTGGTGTACAAGAAGCGCTACGGCGCCGGGCGGGTGTTCTACACCGCGCTGGGCCATGTGGTGCGTGAGTTCGAACACCCTGAGATGCGCGAGATCCTGCGCCGGGGCCTGCTCTGGGCATCGAAATGACCGACACCACCGCCGATCGCGCCCGCACCAACCCGCTGGCGACCCGCTCCGACGTGCAGCGCCTGCTGCGCGACCTTTCCGCGCCGCTGGAATCCGGCTTCAGCCCGGGCCGGGCGCAGATCCGCCTCGGCCTCGATTCCGCGCATTTCAACCGCAAGGCGCAGTGGTTCGAAGGCTATGCAAGGCCGCTGTGGGGCCTGGCGCCGCTGCATGCCGGAGGCGCCGGCTTCGACTTCTGGGACAAGTTCCGCGAAGGCCTGGCCAACGGCACCGACCCGGACCATCCGGAGTACTGGGAGGCGGTGACTGACACCGACCAGCGCGCGGTCGAGATGGCGGCGCTGGGCTTCGCCCTGGCGCTGGCGCCCGACCGGCTGTGGGACCCGCTGCCCGAGGCGGCGAAGCAACGCGCGGCGACCTGGCTCGGCGGCATCCAGTCGGTGCAGATGGCCGACAACAACTGGCATTTCTTCCCGGTCATGGCCGGGCTGGGGCTGGAGCGGGTGGGCGTCGACATCGACACCGCGTCGCGCGACCGCCATCTGGCCCGGATCGACGACTTCATCGGCGCCGAAGGCTGGTATGGCGATGGCGACGGCGGCTGGATCGACCACTACAACGGCTTCGCGCTGCAGTTCTACGGGCTGATCTACGCCGCCCATGCCGGCGATCGCGACCCGGCGCGGGCCCAGGCCTATCGCGACCGCGCCACCGCCTTCGCCCAGGGCTTCCGCCACTGGTTCGGGGCCGACGGGGCGGCGTTGGCGATCGGCCGGTCGCTGACCTACCGCTTCGCCATGGCCGGCTTCTGGGGCGCCCTGGCCTATGCCGGGGTCGAGGCGCTGCCCTGGGGCCAGATCCGCGGCCTGTGGGCCCGCCAGTTGCGCTGGTGGATGCAGCAGCCGATCTTCGACGCCGCGGGCCGCCTGCCGGTCGGCTACCGCTGGCCGAACTACCTGATGAGCGAGGAGTACAACTCGCCCGGCTCGCCCTACTGGGCGTTCAAGGCCTTCCTGCCGCTGGCCTTGCCGGATAGCCACCCGTTCTGGACGGCGCGGGAGGAGGCGCTGGACGCGCCGGACGGCACATCGACGCTGCGCGGCGCCTCGATGGTGGTCCGCCGCAGCCGTGGCGACGTGGTGGCGCTGCCGGCCGGGCCGGTCCGCACCGAGATGCGCGGATCGACCGACAAATACGGCAAGCTGGCCTATTCCACGCGCTTCGGGATGGCAGTGGAGGGCGATCGCTGGCTGCCGGTCGGCTTCTGTGGCGACAATATCCTGGCCGTCAGCCGTGACGGCCGCGAGTTCCGCAGCCGCGGGGCGCTGACCGCCTCCCGGGTCGGGGAGGGCTGGATCGAGACCGTATGGCAGCCGCTGGCCGGGGTCACGGTGACGACGTTGCAATCCTTCGCCGGGGATTGGGAGGTGCGGCTGCACCGCATCGCCGCCGACACGCCGCTGGCGGTGATCGAGACCGGCCACGCGGTGCCGGCGCACAGCCGGACGCGCGGCAAGCTGCTGCAGGCGCTCGATGCAAAGGGGCCTGGCCTGGTGGGGCTGACCATCGCGGTGGCCGACGGGCATGGCTCCAGCCTCGCCGATCTCGGCGGGCTGCGGCGTGCGGTCGAGGCGGATGTCGCCCCGAACACCCATCTGCTGTTCCCACAGGCCTCGGTGCCGGCCCTGGCCGGCCGCATCGGCGCCGGCGAGACCCTGCTGGTCACGGCGGCGCGGCCGTCCTACGGCCTCGACCAGCTGTCGATGCCGCTGCCCTCGGCCGAGGCGGTGCGGGCGATCGCGGAGGCCGCCGGCTGGGACGTCACCGTCCTGGGCTGGCTGGCGATCCCGGATGGGCTGGAGATCCGCCAGCGGCCGGTCGCCGACTGGGGCTGACGCGGGGAGGGGTAGGTTGGGTTCGCCGCGGCGAACCCAACCTACGAGGCTCAGCCTCTCGGCGCGACCTGCAGCCGGCCACCGGCCAGGGCGGCCAAATGCAGCTCGCCCAGAGAGCGCGGGTCGAACAGCAGCGCCACCTTCTCGTCGCGGCTCAGCGCGCCGGTGCTCATCGTGCCCGGGCCGCCGGCGGTCAGCTTGCGCCGCGCCGCGTCGACCACGCGGGGGTCCTCGTGGCCGGCCTCGGGCGCGCCGGTCAGCAGCGTCATGTGGATGGCGTTGGCCAGCGGGTCGCGGATCACATGGGCCAGGCCGTCGGTGACCGGCGTGGTGGTGGCGTTCAGCCTTTCGCCCAGCGCCGCCGCCTCGATCACGATCTGCGGGCGCTTGGTCTCCTCCGGCGTTACCAGCAGGCCCAGCCGACGGGCCCACAGGCCGGTCGACTGGCGCGAGGTGATCACCGACAGCGGGATCGACAGCAACAGGCCGATCACCAGCGGCGACAGCCAGGCCAGCATCGAGGGTGAGATCCACAGCGCCAGGATGCCCAGCACCACGCCGAAGATGGTGTGGCCGCGATGCATCTGCACCGCGTCGGACCAGGGCGTGCCGCGGTCGTCGCGCGACTGGGTGCCCCAACCGCTGTCGCGGCCGAGGAAGGTCTGCAGCACGAAGTTGGAGTGGAACAGCATCATCACCGGTGCCTGGAAGATCGAGAAGAAGGTCTCGAACAGCAGGCTCAGCAGGGCCCGGAAGGGGCCGCCATAGCCGGCGGCCAGCCGCGGGTTGAACAGCAGCAGGGTCCAGCCGAAGATCTTCGGCGCCATCAGCATCAGGAACGAGATCACCAGCAGGCGCACCGCCAGCGTCTGGTCCTGCACCGGCCAGACCGGGAACAGCGTCTCGCCCTGGGGGAAGTAGACCGGGATCTCGAGCTTGTGCTCCAGCGCCGTCATCATGCCGACGCAGATGAAGATCAGCCATAGCGGCGAGGAGACGTAGCTCATCACGCCCATCGCCATGTGCTGGCGCGACAGCGGGTGCAGGCCGCGCGCCACCATGATGCGCAGATGCTGCATGTTGCCCTGGCACCAGCGCCGGTCGCGCTTGGCGTGGTCGATCATCGTCGGCGGGCATTCCTCGTAGCTGCCGCCGAGCTCCGGCACCAGCCAGGCGGTCCAGCCGTTGCGCCGGATCAGCGCCGCCTCGACGAAATCATGCGACAGGATATGGCCGCCGAAGGGCGGCCGGCCCGACAGGATCGGCAGGCCGCAGCTCTCGATGAAGGCGCGGGTGCGGATGATCGCGTTGTGGCCCCAGTAATTGCCGTCGCCCAGCTGCCAGAAGGCCAGGCCGGCGCCGACGATCGGGCCGTACAGGCTGCCGGCGAACTGCTGCATCCGGGCCCACAGGGTGTTGCGGTTCACCACCAGCGGCGGCGCCTGGATGATGCCGGCGCGCGGGTTGGCCTGCATCAGCCGGGCCATGGTGACCAGGGTGTCGCCGGCCATCAGGCTGTCGGCGTCCAAGACCACCATGAAGTCGTAGCGGGCGCCCCAGCGGGTGCAGAAATCGGCGATGTTGCCGGCCTTCTTCGCCACGTTGTGGCGGCGCTTGCGGTAGAAGATCCGCCCGCTGCCGTCGGTGCGGCGGCACAGCGCGCTCCAGCCGATCTCCTCGGCCACCCAGACGTCGGGGTTGGTGGTGTCGCTGAGGATGAAGATGTCGAAGGCGCCGAGATGGCCGGTCCGCGCCAGGCTGTCATGGATCGCCTGGAGGTTGGCGTAGATGCCGGTGGTGTCCTCGTTGTAGATCGGCATCAGCACGGCGGTGCGGCTGCGCAGCGGCGCCACCGTGTCGGCGCCCTGCGGCCACAGCAGCCCCGGCTGGCCCCAGCGCAGCAGCAGCGTCAGGAAGCCGGGCAGGGCGGTCCAGAAGGACAGCGAGATCCAGGAGAAGTTGATGGCGAACATCACCACCAGGGCCAGTTCGAGCCCGGTGACGCCGCCGACCGACAGGAAACGATACAGGGCGAAGGCCCCGGCCAGGGTGGACAAAGCCGTCGCCCCGAAGACGGCAAGGCGGCGCCAACGGGCCGCGGAGGCGTAGGACGCCGCTTCGAGTCCGCTCATTGGTGAGGTCGGGCGCCTTTCCGTCAGGCCGGACGCCGCTCAGCCGCCTCGGGCGACCAGCGGCCGAAGATGCGCTTCAGCGGCTCGCCGGCCCAGACCGGGTCCAGCGGCTGGTCGACCATCGGGGTCGGCTGGGCGCGCGGCACCGGCACCGGCGACACCCGGCGCAGCGCCTGCTCCATCGCCTGGGGCAGCGGGTCCTCGGACAGGAAGTGTTCGGGCCAGCGGCGGGCGGCGTCGGTCAGCAGGTAGGCGGCCCGGCCGATGGTCAGGATCGCGTCGTCGTTGCGCTCACTGCGGTTCAGCACCACGGCGAACCAGTCGGCCGCGCGGCGGCGGGCATGGTCCAGCAGCGCCGGCGCCGGCATCGCGGCCGGGTCGACGTCGCAGAATGCCGTCTCGATCGCGCCGGACAGCGCGGCCGGGTCGGTGAAGCCGAGGGCCTGGAAGAAGCCGAGGACGGAGTCTGGCATGTTGATGTTGACCGGGGTGCGGAGCCCGATCTGGGACATGGGTCGATTCCGATGCGTCGTCAAGGCGTCCATTGGAAACTCCATGTTTCGGTCAGCGCGTTGCCGCCCTGCCGGAGGTAACAGCGAAGCTCGGCGGGGTCGTCGCCGGCGGGCTTCAGATCGAAAAAAGCACGCCAGCCGCCGAGCTCCGGATTCCGCTGCGCCACAGGGAATTGGATCTCGCCCGCCGATGCCGTGACCACTGCCTCCAGTGAAGCGTCTTCCGGCAGAGAGTCAAGGGCGCCGCCCTTGAAATCGATCACGAATTTGCGGGTGTCGCTGGTCTTGCTGTCGCTACCGGACACGCCGCCGGCCCCGGTGCGGGTGGAAACCACAATACCGCGGTCGCCGGTGACCGGCGGATTCATGCCCCAATGCAGGCGGTAGGACAGTTTCCACTCCTGGCCGCCATCGACCGGGGTCTTCGGCACCCAGAAGGCGACGATGTTGTCGTGGATCTCGCGGTCGGTCGGAATCTCGACCAGCTGCACCACGCCCGGGCCCCAGCCGCTCAGCGGCTCCACCCACAGGCTCGGCCGGCGCTCGTACAGCGCCTCCAGGTCCTGGTAGCTGCTGTAGGACCGCTGCCGCTGCATCAGGCCGAAGCCGCGCGGGTTCTCGTCCATGAACGAGCTGATCAGCAGGCGGGCGGGGTTGCGCAGCGGCCGCCACAGCCATTCGCCGGCGCCGCTCCACATCGACAGCCCGTCGCTGTCATGCACCTCGGGCCGGAAGTCGTCGAACGACCGGTGATCCTGCGGCCCGAACAGGAACATGCTGGTCAGCGGCGCGATGCCGAACTTGTCGATGGTGTGGCGGGGGTAGAGCGTGGCCTCGATATCGACCGTGGTGGTCTCGCCCGGCTTGATCAGGAAGCTGTAGGCTCCGCTGACGCCCGGGCTGTCGAGCAGGGCGTAGACCCTGATCTGGGTCGCGTCCGGGGCCGGGGTCTCGACCCAGAACTGACGGAAAACCGGGAACTCTTCGCCGCGGGTCGAGCCGGTGTCGATCGCCAGGCCGCGCGCCGACAAACCATATATGTTCTTGCGGCCGAGGCAGCGGAAATAGCTGGCGGCCAGGAAAACCGCGATCTCGTCCAGGAACTCCGGCCGGTTGATCGCGTAGTGCAGGCGGAAGCCGGCGAAGCCGAGATGGTCCGATGGGTTGTCCGGGAACTTGTTGCCGCCGAGGTCGAACAGGTCCTGTCGGTACAGGATCTCCTTGGCCTGGTAGCCGTCGACCTGGAAAATGTGGACCGGCTTGTCGAACAGGGCGCCGAGATGGAAGAACTGCATCTGGAACGGCAGCTTCTCCGGCCGCCACAGTGCCTGTTCCGGCAAGAAGCGGATGGCCCGCTGCTGGTCGTAGGTCAGCTGGGTGATCTCGGCCGGCAGGCTTTCGTCCGGTGGCACGAACGGGGCCTGGGACACGGTCTTCGCCCGGTCGACCAGCCAAGTCATGCTGAACGGCGTGGTGTCGCCCAGGCTGGGCGCGGCCAGGGCAGGGCGGGCAGCGCCGAATAGAGGGAGCGCCGCCAGCGCGGTGGTCCCCATCAAGATCTGGCGTCTGGTCAGCCCCACGTCACCACCAAGTATTTTGTGCAATGCAACATAACACGAAACATCGACCGTGATTGTGGCGGTTCCTGGACAAACATAACCGCGCGCGGCACCGGGCTGTGACGCGCACGGTCAACCCACATCCGCCAGCCCCGATTCACTGCGACATACCCCCATAATTTCGTTGCCGCAGCGCCGGGACCGACCGATCAACGCAACCTTTCCAGATTTGTTCCGACGCCAAATTACCCGGTCCGCGAACACGGCAGAAGCCGGCGAACCCAAGCGCGACGGCAGGTGCTGGGCTGCACTTTTCACAGATTGACAGGGGAAATCAGCTCGCTTTTACGGCGAGAAGGACCGGGCAAAGGCGTCGCGGAAGATCGACATCGACGGGACGGCGGTGGTCGCCGGCGGGTTGAGGCCCTCGACGAAGCCCCAGTCGAGGAAGCGGTCGACCAGCGCCCGGTCGCGGCTGAACACATGCACCGGGACGTCGCGGGGCGTGCCCGGGCCGGTCACGATCGGCGCCGGCTGGTGGTCGCCCAGCACCACCATCAGCGAATGGTCGTCGAGGAATTTCGCGGTGTAGTCCAGCAGCGACCGCAGCGAATAGGTCATCGACTGGCCGTACTGGGCGCGCACCCGGTCGGGGTCGCTCCACACCGCCTCCGGCGTGTCGCCCGTGGCCGGCAGGGTGCGGTACAGGCTGCCGTCGCCGATCCGGCTCCAATCCTCGACCAGGGTCGGAACCGGGGTCCATGGCGCGTGGCTGGAGACCAGCACGACCTCGGTGAACAGCGGCTTCGGCTGGCCCTTCCGCCAGCGCTCATAGGCGGCCAGGGTGTACTGGTCCGGCATGGTGACCCAGCCGAAGGGCGGGCCGGCATAGCCCAGATCGTCGGCGAAGATCGCCTGGTCGAAGCCGTAGAAATGGGTCGCCTCCGGCTCGCCCCCGGTGATCGCCGGGGCGATCAGCGCGGTGTGGTAGCCGGCCTCCTTGAACAGATGGGTCAGGGTCAGGCGCTTGCCGGTCATCAGCAGGTCGTAGCGCAGCTGGTCGTCGATCTGCAGGCCGCTGGTCAGGGTCGCATGGGCCAGCCAGGACTGGCCGCCGCGGGTGGGGGAGGCGAGCCAGCCGCTCGCGGTGTAGACGCCGGCGGCGGTCAGCTTCGGCGCCATCTCGGCCAGCGCCGCCTTCGGCCCGGCGTCGAAGCGGGGATCCTCCAGCGCGCTGCGGCCGTAGGATTCGAGGAAGACGATGGTGACATCGGCGCCGTCCAGGCCGGCCAGCGGCTTGCCTGGCAGCAGGCCGCGCAGCGGGTCGACCGACTCCTCGGCGCGGAACCGGCCTTCCATCGCCAGCGCCGGGATCAGGCGGTTGACCTGGTCCACGACCATGTGGCTGGCGATGTCGTTCACCGGCCGGGCCGGGCCGTAGACATCCGGCACCGTCTGGGCGACGACGAAGACCACGATGGCGACCAGCCCCAGCGCGCCTGCGACACCGCGGCGCGGGGGCGTGGACAGGGCCCGCTGCAGCACGCGCACCGACCGGGCGGTGGCCCACCAGATGCACCAGGCGGCCAGGATCACCCCCAAAGTGGTGGCGATCAGGCCGAGGGCGCCGATGACGCCGTTCGCCAGGTGCATGCCGTCGATCAGCAGCAGCCGGTCGACATACAGGCTGACCGGCCGGCCGAAGGACAGCTCGGTGGCCAGGTTGGCCAGTTTGATCGCCGCGACCAACAGGCCCAGGCAGCCCAGCGCGGCGGCGAAGGCGCGCGACCGGCGCAGCGGCGGCGCCACGGCCAGGGCGGCGACCAGAATCGCCAGCTCGACCGGCACCGAAGTCAGGCCGTAGAACTGCCAGCCGTCGGGGTCGGACGGGACGCCCAGCAGCAGCACCAGCCAGAGCAGTGCGAGGACGAGGCGAAGGGCACCGAACATCGGCGTCATCCTGGTGCGGAATCGAGGCGGGGCGGGGTCTGTCGGGGGCATGGCGGCGGGACCATGCCACGACTTCCCTGGGCCGTGGATGAAATCCTCGTCATCTCGGATTACCCCCTGGTGCGGGGGCGGCTTCGGCGCGATAACCATCCCGGGATTTGATTAGAGTGATGCCCGACGACCGACACGCCGCCCCGATCTCCGAGACGCTGCGGCTCGCCACGTCCGACGACGTGCCGAGGCTGCTGGAGATCGAGTCGCGGGCCTTCGACCATGACCGGCTGAGCCGGCGCAGCTTCCTCCATCTCCTGACCCGGGGCCACGCGGTCTGCGTCGTAGCGGAGGAGGGCGGCCGGCTGCTCGGCTACGCCCTGGTGCTGCTGCGCCGGACCACGGCGCTGGCGCGGCTGTACTCGCTGGCGGTCGATCCGGAGGCGCGGGGCCGGGGGCTGGGCGCCCGGCTGCTCGAGGCGGCGGAGCGGGCGGCCCATGATGAGGCGGCGCTGTTCCTGCGGCTCGAGGTCCGGCCGGACAACGCGCCGGCGATCGCCCTCTACCAGTCGCGCGGCTACCTCCATTTCGGCCGCTACCTCGACTTCTACGAGGACCATGCCGACGCGCTGCGCTTCGAGAAGCGGCTCGGCGCCGACGACCAGCCGCAGACCGACCTGCACGTCCCGTACTACGCCCAGACCACCAACTTCACCTGCGGCGCCGCGGCGCTGCTGATGGCGCTGAAGGCGCTGGACCCGTCGATCGAGCTGAGCCGGGCGCGCGAGCTGCGGCTGTGGCGCGAGGCGACGACGATCTACATGACCTCCGGCCATGGCGGCTGCGACCCCTACGGCATGGCGCTGGCCGCGCATGACCGCGGCGTGCGGGCCCGGATCTTCGTCAGCGACGACGCGCTCCTGTTCCTCGACGGGGTGCGCAGCCCGGACAAGAAGGCGGTGATGACGGTGGTGCAGGAGGATTTCCGCGCCCGCTGTGCCCGCCGGCGCATCGAGGTGGTGCACCGCGCCCTCACTTTGCCCGAAATGAGTGCCTTGATCGCGGAGGGGGCGATACCGATCGTGTTGATCAGCCTCTTCCGGGGCTACGGCGAAAAAAATCCGCATTGGGTGGTGGCGAACGGCTTCGACGAGCGTTTCATCTACGTGCACGACCCCTGGGTCGCGGAGACGGAGATGGAGAGCGCTTCGGCCAAGGCCAATCTCCCGATCCCGCGGCAGGAATTCGAGCGTATGGCCCGTTACGGCCGCACCCAGCTCCGGGCCGCGGTCGTGCTCAGCAGGAAGGCCTCATGAGCGGTTGGATCATCGTCGTCGACCGTATCGGCGACTTCAAGGGCGACCCGGATGGCCGCCAGCTCGTCACCGCCCGGGACTACATCTCCCGGCCGCAGCTGCTGAAGGGCGGGGACGCGAAGGTCATCAACCTGACCCGCTCCACCGCCTACATGACGCGCGGCTACTATGTCTCCCTGCTCGCCGAGGCCCGCGCCCACCGGGTGATCCCGATGGTCGAGACCATTCTCGATCTCGGCCAGAAGACGCTCTACAAGATCGCGCTGCCGGATCTGGAGGACGACCTCAACCGGCGGATCAAGCGGCTGTCGGTGCCACCGGGGGGGCCGTTCAAGCTGATCATCTGCTTCGGCCGCGCCGATGACGACCGGTTCCAGGATTTCGGCCGCCGCGTCTTCGATTGGTTCCGGGCGCCGATCCTCGAGGTCAAGGTCCGCTTCACCGACAAATTCCGCATCGCCTCGGTCGGCGAATTGTCGATCTCCGACATCGAAGGCGAGACCGACGCCTTCTTCTACGAGACGCTCGATCTCTACACCCGACAGGGCTGGCGCAACCCGAAGGAGAACAAGCCGGCGAAATACACCCTCGCCGTGCTGTTCAACCCGAAGGAGGAGTTCGCGCCCTCGACCCACCGCTCGATCCTGAAGCTCGCCCGCGTGGCCGAGACCATGGATATGGAAGTGGAGATCATCGAGAAGAAGGACCTGCTGCGCCTGGCCGAATACGACGCCCTGTTCATCCGCGAGACCACGGCGATCGACAACCACACCTTCCGCTTCGCCCGCAGGGCCGAGCAGGAGGGCATGCCGGTGATCGACGATTCGACCTCGATCCTGCGCTGCGGCAACAAGGTCTATCTCTACGAGCTCTTGACCGCGAACAAGATCCCGACGCCGAAGACGGTGGTGATCGACAGCCTGAAGCATGTCGAGCGGGTGGAGGAGGAGTTCGCCTACCCGATCGTGCTGAAGATCCCGGACGGGTCGTTCAGCCGCGGCGTGTTCAAGGCCAACGACCGGCGCGAGCTGGAGCAGATGGCCGAGCAGCTCTTGGACGATTCCGACGTCATCCTGGCCCAGGAGTTCATGCCGACCGACCATGACTGGCGGGTCGGCGTGCTGGATGGCGAGCCGCTGTTCGTCTGCCAGTACATGATGGCGAAGAAGCACTGGCAGATCGTCCGCCATTCCCCCGACGGCAAGGTCGGCTGGGGCAACTTCAAGACCTTCGCCCTCGACGAGGTGGCGCCCGAGGTGCTGGATGTCGCGGTGCGGGCGGCGCGGCTGATCGGCGACGGGCTGTACGGCGTCGACCTGAAGCAGACCGAGAAGGGGGTGTTCGTGATCGAGATCAACGACAACCCCAATCTCGACCATGGCTGCGAGGACCTGGTCGCCAAGGACGAGCTGTGGCGCCGGGTCTGCCGCTGGTTCATCGAGCGGATCGACGCCGGCTGATCCGGCTTTCGGGCAAAATCGAGGGAATGATGCGACATCTCTGGCTTTCGCTGGTCCTGCTTGTGGCCGCGGCCGTTCCGGCGTTTGCCGACGGCACGCTGGCCTCGCGGATGACCGATGCCGACAAGGCGCGGCTGGAGGCGTTCGACACCGTGCGGGCGCAGGCGATCGGCGAGGCGCGGGCGAGCGACGACAAGGCCGCGGTCGCCGTGCTGGACCAGATGCTGGCCGGGACGCCGCAGCCGATCCGCGGCGCCACCGACCTCGCCGGGACCTGGCGCTGCCGGGTGGCGAAGCTCGGCGGCCTCCTGCCGCTGACGGTCTATGACTGGTTCCGCTGCCGCATCACCGACGACAGCGCCGGGCTTCGGCTGGACAAGGTCTCGGGGTCGCAGCGCACCAGCGGCGCCTTCTACGATGACGCGGATGCCGGGCGCCTGGTCTTCCTCGGTGCGCTGTACTACGGCCATGAGGGCAAGCCGGTGCGCTACGGCGCCGATGCCGAGCGCGACCAGGTCGGCTACCTCGTCCGGGTCGGGCGCGACCGGCTGCGGCTGGAGTATCCGTCGCCGCGCTTCGAATCCCATTTCGACATCATGGAGCTCGAGCGTCCGCACTGATCGCGCGCCACCTCGCGCGGACCGGCCCCTCGGCATAGGATCCCGGAATCGTCGGGATTAGGGGGACGCCGCTCATGAACCAAGCCGCCGGACATCGCAACCTGCTCCGTCAGCGCCAGGGGCACGAACACGGCAAGGTCACCTTCGTCGAACTGTTCTTCGACCTGGTCTTCGTCTTCGCCATCACCCAGCTGTCCCACGCCCTGCTGAAGGACCTCACCCTTCTCGGCGCGGTGCACACCGGGCTGCTGTTCCTGGCCGTCTGGTGGGTGTGGATCTACACGTCCTGGGTCACCAACTGGCTCGACCCGGAACGCACGCCGGTGCGCCTGCTGCTGCTGGTTCTGATGCTGGCCGGGCTGATCCTGTCGACCTCGCTGCCGGAGGCCTTCGCCGAGAAGGGGCTGGCCTTCGCCGGTGCCTATGTCTTCATGCAGGTCGGGCGCAGCCTGTTCATGGCGGTGGCGGTGCGGCGGCACAGCGCCGGCAACTTCCGCAATTTCCAGCGCATCACCGCCTGGCTGGTCCTCTCCGCCCTGTTCTGGATTGCCGGCGCCTTCGCCGAGGCGGAGGCCCGGCTGGCGCTATGGGCCGCAGCGCTCGCCATCGAGTATGTCTCGCCGTCGCTCGGCTTCTGGACGCCGGGCCTCGGCCGTTCGACCACGGCGGATTGGGATGTCGAGGGCGGGCACATGGCGGAACGCTGCGGCCTGTTCGTCATCATCGCGCTCGGCGAATCGATCCTGGTCACCGGCGCCACCTTCGCCGAGCTGGAGCCCGGCCTCAGCACCATCGCCGCCTTCGTCACCTCCTTCATCGGCAGCGTGGCGATGTGGTGGATCTATTTCGACATCGGCGCCGAACGCGGCAGCCACACCATCGCCCGGTCCGACGATCCCGGGCGGCTGGCGCGCGTCGCCTACACCTACATCCACCTGCTGATCGTCGCCGGGATCATCGTCGGCGCGGTGGCGGACGAGCTGGTGCTGGCCCATCCCGACGGCCACCTCGAGGCCGGGACTGCCGCGGCGCTGCTGGGCGGGCCGGCGCTGTACCTGATCGGCAACACCCTGTTCAAATGGACGACCGCGGGGCGGGTGCCGCTGTCGCATCTCGCCGGCCTCATCCTGCTGGCCGGGCTGGTGCCGGGGACGGTGGTGCTGTCGCCGCTACTGCTCGGCGTCGCCGTGATGCTGATTCTGGTCCTGGTCGCGGTGTGGGAGCGGTTGTCGCTTCGGCGCGGGCAGGAGGCGGGCCTATCATCGGCCGAGATCGGTTGAGGGGCCTGTTCACGATGCATCGCCTGTTGCTTCTGTTCGCCGTGCTGCTCGGGCTGGCGGTGGCCGGCCCGGTCTCGGCCCAGGCGCCGGCCCCCGCGCCGGCGCCCGACAAGCTGCGCACCCTCGCTGAGCTGCTGCAGGACCCGGAGGTCCGCGGCTGGCTGCAGAGCCAGGTCGCCGCCGGACCGGCCGCCCAGGCGACGGCCGCCGCCGCGCCGGCCCCAGCAGATGCCGGCAGCATGAAKCAGAGCATGTCGATCGGCATCGACACCACCCGGGCCTTCCTGCGCTCGCTGGTCGCGGCCGCGCCGACCCTGCCGGCGGAGCTGGGCCAGGCCTGGCATGTCCTGGTCCTGGACCTGGAGGGGCAGGGGCTGATCTGGACGGCGGTCTCGCTGCTGCTGTTCGTCGGCCTCGGCTTCGGCGCCGAGAAGCTGTACTGGCGGCTCTCCGCCCGCTTCCGCCGCCGGCTGATCGACACCCATCTCGAAACGCTGCACGGCCGGCTGCAGGCGGTGTGGCTGCGCTCGCTCTACGGCCTGGGCCTGGTCTTCGTCTTCGGCGTCGGCAGCATCGGCGCCTTCCTGCTGTTCGAATGGCCGCCGCTGCTGCAGCAGATCGTGCTGTCCTACCTGCTGCTGGTGCTGATCGTCCGGGTCACGCTGGTGCTGGGGCGCATCATCCTGGCGCCGGGGGCGGAGCGCTTCCGGCTGGTGCCGATGGCGACGCCGACCGCGCATTACTGGTTCGTGTGGGCGGCGGTGCTGGTCGGCTGGTTCTTCTTCATCCAGGCCACGCTCGACAACCTGGAGACGCTGGGGCTGCGGCGCGAGGCCTGGTACCTGGTCGGCCTGGCCAGCAGCGTGGTGATGCTGGGCCTGACCCTGGCCGCGGTGTGGCGCGCCCCGACCTTCGACGGCCGGGACCGGGTGGGCCATGGCCACCGGGTCGGCACCTGGCTGCTGACGCTGTACCTCGTCGTGGTCTGGCTGCTGCTGTTCAGCGGGTCGGTGGCGCCGTTCTATGTCGGCGTCATCCTGCTGCTGCTGCCGATCGCGCTGCGCGGCGTCCACCTCGCCGTCTCCCATGTGCTGCGGCCGGCGGGGGCGGAGGCGGCGGAGCCGGTGCCCTCGCTGCTGGCGGTCACGCTGGAGCGCGGATTCCGGGCGCTGCTGGTGATCGGCGCGGCGCTGCTGATCGCCTCGGTCAGCGGCGTCGACCTGTCCTCGCTGACCATGCGCGACACGCTGTCGACCCGGCTGCTGCGCGGCGCCATCAACGCCGCCATCGTGTTCCTGGTGGCGAATTTCGCCTGGCACCTGCTGCGCGCCTGGATCGACCAGCGCATCGCCACGGCCAATGTCGAAGGGCATGGCGGCACCGATGCCACCAGCAGCGACCAGATCCGCCGCCACGCCCGGCTGCGGACGCTGCTGCCGATCCTGAAGAACGTGCTGTTCGTGGTGCTGGCGGTGATGGCCGGGCTGATCGCGCTGGCGGCGCTGGGGGTCGAGATCGGGCCGCTGATCGCCGGCGCCGGTGTGGTCGGTCTCGCCGTCGGCTTCGGCGCCCAGACCCTGGTCAAGGACATCATCTCCGGCATGTTCTTCCTGTTCGACGACGCCTTCCGCATCGGCGAATACATCGAAAGCGGCAGCATCCGCGGCACGGTGGAGGGGTTCTCGCTGCGCTCGCTCAAGCTGCGCCACCAGCGCGGCGCGCTGCACACCATCCCGTTCGGCGCGCTGGACAAGATCACCAACTATTCGCGCGACTGGGTGATCGACAAGATGACGATCAGCGTCACCTACGACACCGATCTCGACAAGATCAAGCCGATCGTGAAGGAGATCGGCCAGGCCCTGCAGGCCGACCCGCTGTTCGCGCCGCACATCCTGGAGACGCTGAAGATGCAGGGCGTCGACCAGCTCGGCGACTTCGCCATCCAGATCCGGCTGAAGATGATGACCAAGCCGGGCGAGCAGTTCGTGATCCGGCGCAAGGCCCTGGCGATGATCAAGAAGGCGTTCGACGCCAACGGCATCGCCTTCGCCTTCCCCACCGTGACGGTGGCCGGCGGCGGCACGGCGACGGCGGCGGTGGCCCAGCATGCGCTGGACTTGGCCAAGCCGCCGGCGCCGGGGTAGGGGGCAGCCTCCGCGCCGCCCAACACCGTCATTGCGAGCGCAGCGAAGCAATCCATCGGGCCGTTCATGCGGCGCCATGGATTGCTTCGTCGGCTTCGCCTTCTCGCAATGACGGGTGGGGAGAGCCCCGCCTCAGAAGAACGTCGCCCGGGCGCTGGCGGCGTGTTCCTTCAAGACCGCGCCGGTGGCCGGGTCGATCTCCTTCAGCAGCACGTCGTAGCCCCACAGGTCGGAGAGGTGCTGCAGCACCTGGCGGGTGTCGTTCTCGGCCAGCAGGATGCCGTTCAGCACGCTGTGGTGCACGATCAGGCGGCGGTCGCCGGCCAGGTCGACATCGACCACCTGGATGTCGGGGTCCAGCCAGGCCACGTCGTACTGCCGGGACAGCGCCTTGCGGATCCGGCGATAGCCGTGCTCGTCATGGATGGCCTCGACCTTCAGCTCGGAGGCGCCGGCGTCGTCGTACAGGTGGAACATACGCCACTGCCGGATCAGCCGTGGGCTGAGGAACTGGGAGACGAAGCTCTCATCGCGGTAGTTCGCCCAGATGTCCTGCAGCACCGCGGTGGCGTCGCCCTTGCCGGCGATGTCGGGGAACCACTCGCGGTCCTCGTCGGTCGGGTCGACCACGATCCGCTCGATGTCCTGCATCATGCCCAGGCCGAGCGCATAGGGGTTGATGCCGTTGTAGTGAGGGTCGTTGAACTCCGGCTGGTACACCACGTTGGTGTGCGACTGCAGGAACTCCAGGAAGGCGCCGTCGTTCAGCGCGCCCTGCTGGTGCAGGGTGTTCATGATCTTGTAGTGCACCCAGCAGGCGCAGCCCTCGTTCATCACCTTGGTCTGCGACTGCGGATAGAAGTATTGGGCCACCAGCCGGACGATGCGCAGCAGCTCACGCTGCCAGGGCTGCAGCCGCGGCGCCGACTTCTCCAGGAAGTACAGCAAGTTCTCCTGCGGCAGCTCCAGCAGGGCCTTGCGGCGCTCGTCGCTCAGGCTGGCCTGTATCTTGGCCGGCGCCGTGGGCAAGGTCCGCCACAGGTCGTTGTAGCTGTGCTCCTGGTGCTCCAGCCGGTCCCGGGCCCGGCGCTCCTCGGTCTTCAGGTCCGGCCGGCGCGGCCGGGGATAGCGGTGCACGCCATGGCTCATCAGCGCATGGGCGGCGTCCAGCAGCTGCTCGACCTGCTGCTGGCCATAACGCTCTTCGCACTGGGCGATGTAGGTCTTGGCGAAGTCGAGATAGTCGAGGATGCCCTCGGCATCCGTCCACTGCTTGAACAGGTAGTTGGTCTTGAAGAAGGTGTTGTGGCCGAAGGCGGCATGGGCGATCACCAGCGTCTGCAGCGTCGCGGTGTTCTCCTCCATGATGTAGCTGATGCAGGGGCTGGAATTGATCACCAGCTCATAGGCCAGGCCGCGCAGCCCCTTGCGATACATCACCTCGTTCTGGGCGAACTGCTTGCCGAAGGACCAGTGCTTGTAGAACAGCGGCATGCCGATCGAGGAGTAGGCGTCGAGCATCTGCTCGGCGGTGATGACCTCGATCTGGTTGGGATAGGTGTCGAGCTTCAGCTCCTTCGCCACCCGCTCGACCCGATCGTAGATCCGCTGGATGGTGCCGAAATCCCAGTCGGTGCCGGGGTACAGCAGTGCCGTGTCGCTCATCATTCGGCTCCCGCGCTGACGTCGCGGCGCTGGAACAGCTCGCGGAACACCGGGTAGATGTCGCGGCGGTGCCAGACCTTGCGCATGGCAAAGGGCGCGTCCGCCTTGCGGACACGGTCATAGGTCTGCCACAGGTCGGTCTGCCGCGGCACGACGCCCGACGACATCGGGTCCTCGTCGCGGCCGACCTCGAGATAGGCGAAGTACTGGCACAGCGGCAGGATCGCGTCGCTCAGCAGCGTCGCCGATTTGGCGCTGTCGCTCGACAGGTTGTCGCCGTCCGAGGCCTGGGCGGCGTAGATGTTCCAATCCTCCGGCCGGTAGCGCTGGGCGACGATGGTCGCCATCTCTTCCAGCGCCGTCGACACCACGGTGCCGCCGCTTTCGGTCGAGTAGAAGAACGTCTCCTCGTCGACCTCCTCGGCCTGGTGGGTGTGGCGGATGAAGACGATCTCGACGTGCTTGTAGCGGCGCTTGAGGAACAGGTGCAGCAGGGCGAAGAAGCGCTTCGCCAGATCCTTCATGTGCTCGGTCATCGAGCCGGAGACGTCCATCAGGCAGAACATCACCGCCTGCGCCACCGGCCTCGGCACCGCCTCCAGCCGGCGATAGCGCAGGTCGACCGGGTCGATATAGGGGATGCGCCGGCTGCGCTGCAGCAGCAGGTCGAGATGCTCCTGCAGCTGCTCGATCTTGTCGGGGTCGGCCTCGGCTTCGGCCTCCAGGGCCGCGATCTCGGCCTCGACGTCGCGGATCTCGCCCGATTTGGGGCGGCGCAGCGCGATCCGGCGGGACATGGCGCGCTGCATGGTGCGGGTCACCGCCAGGCTGGACGGGCCGCCTGTGGTGGAATAGCCGGCGCGCCGCCAGCCCACGCTTTCGGCGGCGACCAGCTTGCGCTTGGCCAGGTCGGGCAGTTCGAGGTCGTCGAGGAACAGCTCGAGATACTCCTCCTGCGACAGCACGAAGCGGAACTCGTCCTGCCCGTCGCCGTCGGGGGCGCCCTCGCTGCCTGATCCGCCGCCGCCGCGCTTCGGCCGCGGGATGGTGTCGCCCTCGACGAACTCCTTGTTGCCGGGCAGCACGTGGTCCCGCGTGCCGCCGGCGTTGGAACGGTGCAGCCGCGGCTCGTTCACCCCGGTGACCGGGATCACGACCTCGCCGCCCTGCTCCAGCTCCTTGATGCTGCGTTCCCGCGAACTGTCGCGGACCGCGCGCTGGACCAGGGCCTTGGCCCGGCGCAGGAAGCGCTGGCGGTTGACGAGGCTCTTTCCCCCCGGATTGAGCCGCCGGTCGATGATGTGCATGGGCATTGCGCGTTGCTTCCGACCTCCTTCAACCTGCCTGCTTGACCCTCATGTACCATTCGACCAGGCGGCGGACCTGCCGCTCGGTGTAGCCGCGGGACGCCATGCGCTCGACGAACTCCTCGTGCTTCTTCTCGGTGTCGCCGTCCTTCTTCGAGCCGAAGCTGATCACCGGCAGCAGCTCCTCGACCTGGCTGAACATCCGCCGCTCGATCACGTCGCGGATCTTCTCGTAGCTGGTCCAGGACGGGTTCTTGCCCTCGTTGCCGGCGCGGGAGCGCAGGGCGAACTTGACCACCTCGTTGCGGAAGTCCTTGGGGTTGGCGATGCCGGCCGGCTTCTCGATCTTGGTCAGCTCCTGGTTCAGCAGGTCGCGGTTGAACAGCTGGCCGGTGTCGGAGTCCTTGAAGTCCTGGTCCTCGATCCAGGCGTCGGCGTAGTCGACATAGCGGTCGAACAGGTTCTGGCCATAGTCGTGGTACGATTCCAGATAGGCCTTCTGGATCTCGTGGCCGATGAATTCGGCGTAGCGCGGCGCCAGCTCGGCCTTCAGGGCCTCGAGGTAGCGCTTCTCGGTCTCGGCCGGCAGCTGCTCGCGCCGCACCGCCTGCTCGATCACGTACATCAGGTGCACGGGGTCGGCCGCGACCTCGATGGTGTCGTGGTTGTAGGTGGCGGCCAGCGCCTTGAAGGCGAAGCGGGTCGAGATCCCGTCCATGCCCTCGTCGACCCCGGCGGCGTCCTTGTACTCCTGCAGGCTGCGCGCCCGCGGGTCGACCTCGCGCAGGCTCTCGCCGTCATACACCCGCATCTTGGAGAACAGGTTGGAGTTCTCGTGCTCATGCAGCCGCGACAGCACCGAGAACCGCGCCAGCATCTCCAGCGTGCCCGGCGCGCGGGGCGCGTCGGCCAGCTTCGACCCGCGGATCAGCTTGTCGTAGATCTTCTGCTCCTCGGTCGCCCGCAAGCAGTAGGGCACCTTGATCACGTAGATCCGGTCGATGAAGGCTTCGTTGTTCTTGTTGTTCTTGAAGCCCTGCCACTCCGATTCGTTGGAATGGGCCATGATGATGCCGGTGAAGGGCAGGGCGCCGATGTTCTCGGTGCCGACGTAGTTGCCCTCCTGCGTCGCCGTCAGCAGCGGGTGCAGCATCTTGATCGGCGCCTTGAACATCTCGACGAATTCGAGCATGCCCTGGTTGGCCCGGTTCAGGCCGCCGGAGTAGCTGTAGGCGTCGGGGTCGTGCTGGGCCAGCATCTCCAGGCTGCGGATATCGACCTTGCCGACCAGGGACGAGATGTCCTGGTTGTTCTCGTCGCCCGGCTCGGTCTTGGCGATGGCGATCTGGCGCAGCCGCGACGGCTGCAGCCGCACCACCTTGAATTTCGAGATGTCGCCGCCGAACTCGTCCAGCCGCTTCAGGCACCACGGGCTGACCAGCCCGGTCAGGCGCCGCCGCGGGATGCCGTAGCGCTCCTCGATCTCGGCGCCCATCAGCTCGGGGTTGAACAGGCCCAGCGGGCTCTCGAAGATCGGGCTGATGTCCTCGCCCGCCTTCAGCGCGTAGATCGGGTGGACCTCCATCAGCGCCTTCAGCCGCTCGGCCAGCGACGACTTGCCGCCGCCGACCGGGCCGAGGAGGTAGAGGATCTGCTTGCGCTCCTCCAGCCCCTGGGCGGCGTGCAGCAGGAAGCTGACGATCCGCTCGATCGTCTCCTCCATGCCGTAGAATTCCGAGAAGGCCGGATAGGTCCGGATGGTGCGGTTCATGAAGATCCGCCCCAGCCGCGCGTCGCGGGCCGTGTCCACGATCTCCGGCTCGCCGATGGCCGCGAGCAGCCTTTCGGCCGCGCTGGCGTACATCATCGGATCGCTGCGACAGCCCTTGAGATAGTCCTCGAGCGTCATCTCCGCCGCGCGGCGGGCCTCGTAGGATTTCGTGTAGCTGGTGAAGAGATCGTCGGTCGATGCCATTGCCACCCGCCTAGGTTGGAGAACCAGGACTCACCGTGTGCAGCGTCTGGGCGTCTTTTTATGGCCGATCGTGCACCGGCATTTGCGGCGAGATTCGGGTGGTTGGCCGGGTGCAGCCTTGCCCGTAGACCCGATCGGGCCTGCGCAATCCGGAATTCGGCAAGGTTCAGTAGTCGACACTGCCCCTTCTCCACCGCTCGCTCTGGATATCAATATAGGACCGAAGCACGCGGATAATACTACTGGATTAAATATAATTTGGACCCGAAGCCTCGCCAATCGAGGTCTTGGCGCATCCTGCCTGAGGCCGATGCGCGCGCGTCACTCGTAACAGGGTATGCCCGCTTCGCCCTAAAGGCGATGCGGCTTTTGGACCGACTCGGGCCGGGCGGCACATATTTCCGCGCAAAATCGGGAAAATCGATCGATAGCCCAATTATCAGTGGCTTGATCGATCGACAGGATCCGCCGAAGGTTGTAGGCGGAGGTGCCCATGGCTCTCGCCCTCACGACCGGCTTCGGCCACCGATTCGTTCTCCCGCCCGGTCCGGTCCCCAGGCCTCCGGTCGCCGCCGGGGACTGCCCGGCTGCCGGCCCCGGGGTCGGGCCATGACCCTGGAGCAGCTTCGCATCTTCGTCGCGGTGGCCGAGCACATGCACGTCACCCGTGCGGCGCAGGCGCTGAACCTGACCCAATCCGCCGCCAGCGCCGCGATCCAGGCGCTGGAGGCGCGCCACGCCACCAAGCTGTTCCACAGGGTCGGCCGCGGCATCGCCCTGACCGATGCCGGCACCGCCTTCCTGCCGGAGGCGCGGGCGGTGCTGGCCCGGGCCGACCTGGCCGAGCGGGCGCTGAACGACCTGTCGGCGCTGCGCCGCGGCTCCCTGGCGCTGCACGCCAGCCAGACCATCGCCAACTACTGGCTGCCGCCGTTGATGCACCGATTCCGGACGCAGCATCCCGGGGTGCTGCTCGACCTCACCATCGGCAACACCACCCAGGTGGCGGAGGCGGTGACCGAGGGCCGGGCCGATCTCGGCTTTGCCGAGGGCGACCTCGACCTCGACCTTGAGGGCTTCGAGCATTCCAGCGTGCCAGGCGACCGGCTGGTACTGGTGGTCGGCGCCGGCCATCCCTGGGCGCAGGAGCGGATGATCGCCCCGGCGCGCTTCGCCGAGAGCGCCTGGGTGCTGCGCGAACGCGGCTCGGGCACCCGCCAGGTGTTCGAGGCGGCGCTGGGGCGGCTCGGGGTCGATTCCGCGACGCTGCCGGTGGCGCTGGAGCTGGCCAGCAACGAGGCGGTGCGGGCGGCGATCGAGGCCGGGGCCGGGGCGGGGGTGCTGTCCAGCCTGGCCGTCGAATCGGGCTTGCGCTTCGGCACGCTGCTGCGGCTCGAGCCGCATTTCCCGGCCCGCCGCTTCCGCGTGCTGCGCCACCCCGAGCACTACCGCAGCAAGGCGGTCGAGGCGTTCCTGGACGTGGTGGGATCGGTGTAGGCCGCGCAAGCCGTCCATGCCGGATCGGCATGCCGGGGCGCCGGACCGGCGTCATACAAGCGGATCATGCCCGCCGCGACCCGCAGCTATGCCTCCACCAGCGCCGCCTTCCGCGGCGGGGCGCGCGACATCCTGGGCGCGCCGCTGCTGGTGCTCGGCGCCTCCTATGTCGGCTTCGGCTCGCTGGTCCGGGCCAGCGGCCTCGACCTGTCCGTCGGGCTGCTCTCGACCCTGACCGGTTGGGCGCTGCCCGGCCAGATGGTGCTGATCGAGGCCTACGCCGTCGGCAGTTCGCTCCTGGCCATGATCGCCGCGGTGGCGCTGGTCAATGTCCGGCTGCTGCCGATGGCGCTTGTGCTGCTGCCGGGCTTGCGGGTGCCCGGCCGGCCGCGCTGGTGGGACTATGCCAGCGCCCATCTCGTCGCCATCACCGGCTGGGTGCAGGGCATGCGGGTGTGCCCGACCCTGCCGCCGGAGCAGCGGCTGCCCTATTTCGTCGGCTTCGCCGGCGTGCTGTGGCTGTCCTGCGTGGCCTGGACCGCGGTCGGCTACCACCTGGTCACGGCGGTGCCGGCCGCGGTCTCGCTCGGGCTGGTCTTCCTCAACCCGCTCTACTTCATCCTGGTGCTGACCGCCGACCTTCGGAACCGGGCGCGGCTCGGTGCCATGGTGCTGGGCGGGGCGCTCGGGCCCCTGCTGTACCGGGTCGATCCGGAATGGGGGCTGCTGGCCACCGGGCTGATCGCCGGCACCGCCGCCTTCCTGGCCGACCGGCTGTGGCGCCGCCGCCATGGCTGACGCCACACCCTGGCTGATGCTGCTCGGCGCCGCGCTGGCCACCTATCTGTGGCGCGGCCTGGGGGTCTATCTCGCCGGCCGGGTGGGCGAGGGCGGGGCGCTGCTCGACTGGGTCGGCTGCGTCGCCTACGCCATCCTGGCCGGGCTGATCGCCCGCATGATCCTGCTGCCGGCCGGGCCGCTGGCGGCGACCTCGATGCTCGACCGGGCCGGCGCCACCGCGCTCGGCCTGGCCGTGTTCCTGCTGTTCCGCCGCAACGTCCTGCTCGGCGTCTCGGCCGGAGCCGGGGCGTTGATGCTGATGGCGGCGGGGGGCTGAGCCTCAGCCTCAGCCCTTCGCCTGCTGCGCCGCGGCGCGGATCTGACTCATGCTCAGCCGCGGGGTGATCGCCTCGGGGTCCAGCTTGATCCAGATCAGGGCCGGCTTGCCGGCCGCGACCGCGCGTTCGAAGGCCGGCGCGAACTCCTCGGTCCGCAGCACGGTCTCGGCATGGGCGCCATAGGCCTCGGCCAGCTGGGCGAAGTTCGGGTTCCTCAGGTCGGTGCCGCTGATCCGGGCCGGGTATTCCCGCTCCTGGTGCATGCGGATGGTGCCGTACATGCCGTTGTCGATCACCAGGAACACCACGGCGGCGTCGTACTGCACCGCGGTCGCCAGCTCCTGCCCGTTCATCAGGAAGCAGCCGTCGCCGGCGGCGGCGATCACCACCCGCTCGGGGTGCTGCAGCTTGGCGGCGACGCCGGCCGGCACGCCGTAGCCCATCGACCCGTTGGTCGGCGCCAGCTGGGTGCGCCAGCCCCGGTAGCGGTAGAAGCGGTGGAACCAGGTGGCGTAGTTGCCGGCGCCGTTGCAGATCATGGCGTCACCGGGCAGCCGGCCGACCAGCCAGCGCACGATCTCCGACATCTGCACCGGGCCGGGCGACACCACCGGCTGCTGCCAGGCCTCGTAATCGGCGCGGGCGGCGCGCACCCATTCCCTCCGGGTGGCCAGGTCGCCGGCCGGGGCCAGGCCGCGCAGCGCCGCGGCGACGGCGGCGGAGCCAGCATTGATCGCCAGTTCCGGCTGGTAGACGCGGCCTAACTCCTCCGCCCCGGCATGGATGTGGACCAGCCGCTGGGCCGGCACCGGCACGTTCAGCAGCGTGTAGCCGCTAGTGGTCATCTCGCCGAGACGGGCGCCCAGCACGACCAGCAGGTCGGTGGTCTTCACCCGCTCCGCCAGCTTGGGGTTCGGACCGATGCCGACATCGCCGGCATAGTGGCCATGGTCGTTGTCGACATAGTCCTGGCAGCGGAAGGACACGGTCAGCGGCACCTCCCAGGCCTCGGCGAAGGCCTGGATGTCGGCGCGGGCCTGGGCGCTCCAGCCACCGCCGCCGAGCATCAGCAGCGGCCGCTTGGCCTCGGCCAGCAGGCCGCGCAGCCGCGCCAGCGCGCCGGCGCCGATCCCGGTCTCGACCGGGGTGAAGGGGCGCACGTCGGGGGCGTCGGTCGGCTCGACCAGCATGTCCTCGGGCAGCGCCAGCACCACCGGGCCCGGGCGGCCCGACGTGGCGGTGTGGAAGGCGTGGGACACCAGCTCGGGCACCCGGTCGGCATCGTCGATCTGCGCCGCCCATTTGGTCATCGAGGCGAAGACCTTGCGGACATCGACCTCCTGGAAGGCCTCGCGCTCGAACATGTCGCGGCCGACCTGGCCCATGAACACGATGACCGGCGAGCTGTCCTGCTGGGCCACATGGATGCCGACCGAGGCGTTGGTGATGCCGGGGCCGCGGGTGACGAAGCAGATGCCGGGCTTGCCGGTGGCCTTGGCGTAGGCGTCGGCCATGTAGGCGGCACCGCCTTCCTGGCGGCAGACCACGACCTTGATCTCCGGCACGTCGTGCAGCGCGTCGAGCACGGCCAGGTAGCTTTCCCCCGGCACGCAGAAGATGGTGTCGACGCCGTTCAGGCGCAGGGTGTCGACCAGGGCGCGGGCGGCGGTGCGGGACATGATGGCGACCGTTTCTTATGGGTGTTGCGCCGCCGGTCTAGCATGGGGCCGTGCGGCATCCAACCCGGCGCAGGGCTTCGCCCTGTCGCCCGGGGCGAGGCTCGGCGGACCGCCGCGGTCTTGCCGCCCCCGCCCGCAGCGTGCTCTAACGGCCCCTCCGCCCCGACGAGCCCCCGGTCCATGAGCCTCGAGACCCTCGCCGATCACGCCTTTGCGCCCGTGGCCCTGGCCCTGGAGGAGGGCCGGATTCCGGGTGCGGCCCTGGGCATCGCCACGGCCGACGGCCAGCGCGCGCTGCGCTGGGGCGGCGTTGCCACCACCCTGCCGAAGCCCGAGGCGCTGCAGCGCGACAACTGGTTCGACCTGGCCAGCCTGACCAAGGTCATCGTCACCGTGACCGAGATCCTGCGGCTGGTGGAGGAGGGGGTGGTCGACCTCGACGATCCCCTGTCGAAGCACCTGCCCGACGCGGCGCCGCTGCACGGCGCCATCCCGCTGCGCCGGCTGATCGACCATTCCAGCGGCCTGCCGGCGCAGGAGCGGATCTATCTCTGGCCCGGCCCGGCGGAACAGCGCCGCACTGCGGTGATCCGCCGCCACTGGCCGGTGAAGCCCGAGCCGGTCTATTCCGACATCAACTACATGCTGCTGGGCTTCGTGGTCGAACGCTGGCGCGGCGTGGCCTTCAACCAGCTGCCCGTCGGCACCGGCCTCAGCTTCGCGCCGCCGCCGGCGCAATCCGCCGCGACCGAGGTCTGCTCGGTCCGCAACCGGCTGCTGCGCGGCGAGGTGCATGACGAGAACGCCTGGTCGCTGGGCGGCGCCGCCGGCCATGCCGGGCTGTTCGGCACCGCGCGCGGCGTGCTGGACTTCGCGCTCGAGCTGCTGCGCGGCCGGCTGTTGAGCCCGGCGGCGATGGTCGAACTGTGCGCCCCGCAGGCCCCCGGCCGGGCGTTGGGCTGGGAGCGGCGGCATGCTGGCTGGAAGGGGGGGAGCCTGTGCTCGCCGCGCACCATCGGCCATCTCGGCTTCACCGGCACCGGACTGTGGATCGACCTCGACCGCGGCATCGCCTGGACCCTGCTGACCAACCGGGTGCATCCCAGCCGCGAGGTCGAGACCGGGATCCAGGACCTGCGTCTGGCGGTCGGCAACCGCATCGCGGCGCGCTGGCGCGACTGGGCCTGACCGATACCATTGCACGCTGGCGGCAACCCTGCTTTTTCCGATAAGGAGGGTTGATTGGCCCGATCCGGCGGATCGATTGGAACTCCGCCCGGCCGGGGCCATTCTATGATCCGTGACATCGGCCCGAGGGGCGGGCCGGAACGCTTCCGAAGAAGCAGGAGAAGGGTGATGAGCAAGGCCTCCAATACACCGGTTGTGGATGCGCTGAAGCAGGTGCTGGCGGATACCTATGCCCTCCAGATCAAGACCCAGAACTACCACTGGAACGTCGAGGGGTCGCATTTCCACTCGCTGCACCTGCTGTTCGAGGAGCAGTACAAGGCGCTGTTCGAGGCGGTGGACGAGGTGGCGGAGCGGATCCGCGCCCTGGGCGATTATGCGCCGGGCAGCTTCGAGGCCTTCTCCAAGCTGACCAAGGTGTCGCCGCCCAAGGACGGGATCGAGGGGATCGCGATGGTCAAGGACCTGGCCAAGAGCCACGAGCTGCTGTCCGACCAGGCCAAGGCGGCGCTGGCGGTGGGCGAGAAGGCCGGCGACGATTCGACCGTCGACCTGCTGACTCAGCGGATCACCTATCACGACAAGACCGCCTGGATGCTGCGCGCCACCGCGGCGTGACCGGGCGCCGGCTGCGGCCGGCGAAGCGAGCGGAGAGACCGAAGGCCCGGACGTCGTTCCGGACCTTTGCTTTTGGCTGAGGTCCCCGGTGCGGGAAGGCCTTGCGCCCTATCGCCGCGCTCGCAACCTCTCGCTCCGTCGCCGCAGCGCCTCGATCGCGATCAGCATCAGGGTCGAGACCACGATCAGGATCGTCGCGGCGGCGGTGATGGTGGGGGTGATGCTTTCGCGGATGCCGTTGAACATCTCGCGCGGCAGGGTGCGCTGGCCCGGCCCGGCCAGCAGCAGCGCCACCACCACCTCGTCGAAGGAGGTGACGAAGGCGAACAGCGCGCCGGAGACCACGCCGGGCAGGATCAGCGGCAGGGTCACCCGGAAGAAGGTGGTGGTCGGCTTGGCGCCCAGGCTGGACGCCGCCCGCGGCAAGTTCAGGTCCAGGCTTTGCAGCGTCGCGCCGACGGTGATGACGACGAAGGGGCTGGCCAGGGCGGTGTGCGCCAGGATCAGCCCGGCATAGCTGTTGGTCAGCCCGACCGCGGCGAAGGCGAAGTACAGCCCGACCGCCACGATCACCACCGGCACGATCATCGGCGACAGCAAGAGGCCGGTCAGCAGGCCGCGGAAGCGCAGCGGCGCGTGGTTCAGCCCCAGCGCCGCCAGCGTGCCCAGCACCGTCGCCAGCGCCGTGGTCGCGCTGCCGATGATCAGGCTGTTGGCCAGTGCCCCCATCCAGCGGTCGGAGGTGAAGAACTCCTCGAACCAGCGCAGCGAGAACCCGTCCAACGGATAGGTCAGGAACGAGCCGCCGTTGAAGGCCAGCGGGATGATCGCCAGGATCGGCGCGATCAGGAACAACAGCCCGGCGCCGCCCACCAGCCACAGCAGGGCGCGCCACAGGCGCAGGCTTTCCAGCAACCTGCCCATCAGCCCAGCCTCATCCGGTCGGCGCCGACCAGCCGGGCATAGACCGCATAGAGGGCGAGGGTGGCGGCCAGCAGCAGCAGGCCCAGCGCCGAGGCCATGCCCCAGTTGACCGTGCTGGTGGTGTAGAAGGCGATGAACCAGCTCATCATCTGGTCCGCCGGCCCGCCGACCAGCGCCGGGGTGATGTAGTAGCCGAGCGCCAGGATGAAGACGAGCAGGGCGCCGGCGCCGATCCCCGGCAGGGTCTGCGGCAGGTAGACCCGCAGGAAGGCGCCGACCGGCCGGGCGCCCAGCGAATAGGCGGCGCGCAGATGCGCCGGCGGGATCGAGCGCATGACGCTGTACAGCGGCAGGATCATGTAGGGCAGCAGCACATGGGTCATGGCGATCAATACGCCGACCCGGTTGTAGACCAGCTGCAGCGGTGCGCCCGCCAGCCCCAGCCCGGTCAGGATCTCGTTGACCACGCCGTTGGTCTGCAGCAGCACCACCCAGGCGGTGGTGCGTACCAGCAGCGATGTCCAGAACGGCAGCAGCACCAGGATCATCAGCAGGTTGGCGATCCGCGGCGGCTGCGTCGCCAGCAGATAGGCGACGGGGAAGCCGATCACCAGGCACAGCGCGGTGACGCTCAGGCTGATCAGGAAGGTGCGCAGGAACACGTCGCGGTAGATCGACTCCTCGGCCGGGGCCGAGACGACGGAGCCGGTGACGTCGCGGCGCAGATCGAGCGCGGCAAGCAGGTAGAAATCGGTGCGCGGCCCGGCGGCGCGGACGATCGAGGCCCAGGTCTCGGTCTCGCCCCAGGCGGGGTCGAGCGCGACGAAGGTGTCTCGCCAGGTCCCATTCGGCGCCCCCGGCAGCTTGCGTGCGGTGTTGGTGACGACCGTGCGATAGCCGTTGTGGTCGTAATTCAGGCGCCGGGCGGCGGTGGCGATGGTCTTGTCGGCCCGGGCCTGGATCATGTCGGCGGCCAGGGCGGCGAAGGCGTCCTCGCCGGGCAGGCCCTCGCCATGCCAGCTCGCCAGCGCCGCCACAGTGCGCGGCATCACCAGGGCCAGGTCCTGGTCGTCGACGGCGCGCCACAGCATGCCGGCGATCGGCACCACGAACACCAGCAGCAGGAAGACGACCAGCGGCGCGATCAGCAGCCAGGCCTGCACCCGCCGGCGCCGCCCGGCCCGGTGCAGCGACCGCCGGATGGTGGCGGAGTCCTGGGCGAGGGCGGTCATGATTGCGCCATCCTCCCCCTCCCCTTGCGGGAGGGGGGCAGGGGGAGGGGGCTGTCGATCGAAGGGAGCCGGCCGGGCCGGATCGTCTGTTCCTGCGGCGCGAACCCCCTCCCCCTACCCCCTCCCGCAAGGGGAGGGGGAGGATAGAAGGAGCGGCCGCCCCGAAGCTTCGGGGCCATCCTGCTTACTTCGCGGCCCAGGTGTTGAAGCGTTCGGTCAGGCTGTCGATGTTGTCGATCCAGAACTCGGCGTTCAGCGGAATCGCCTGGGACAGGTTGGCGGGGTTGGTCGGCAGGCCCGGCAGGTATTCCGCCGGGATCAGCGCCGTCGCCGCCTTGTTGGTCACGCCGTAGGTGATCTTGGTCGGCAGCTTGGCCTGGTTCTCCGGCTTGCCCATATAGGCCAGGAACTTGGTGGCCGCGTCGACATTGGGCGACCCCTTCAGGATCACCCAGCTGTCGATGGTGTACAGGCTGCCGTTCCAGACGATCTTGAAGTTCTTCTTGTCGGTGGCGTTGGCGGCGGCGATGCGGCCGTTATAGGCGGTGGTCATCGCCACCTCGCCCGCGGCCAGCATCTGGGCCGGCTGGGCGCCCGCGGTCCACCACACCAGGTTCGGCTTCAGCTCGTCCAGCTTGTGGAAGGCACGGTCCACGCCCGCGGGCGTCGCCAGCACCTTGTAGACATCGGCCGGGGCCACGCCGTCGGCCATCAGGGCGATTTCCAGATTGGTCTTCGGCCCCTGGCGCATCGCCCGCTTGCCCGGGAACTTCTTCACGTCCCAGAAATCGGCCCAGCTCTTCGGCCCGTCGGCGAATTTGTCGCCGTCATAGCCCAGGATGAAGTTGTAGACGATGGCGCCGACGCCGCAATCGCTGACCGCCGCCGGCAGATAGGCGTCACGGCCGCCGATCGCATCCCAGTTCAGGGGTTCGAACAGATTCTCCTCGCAGCCCAGCGCTAGCTCCTCGGATTCGACCTGGACCACGTCCCAGCTCGAATCGCCGCCCTCGACCTTGGCGCGCAGCACGCCGATGCCGCCATCCCAGCTTTCGTCATGCATGGGCGTGCCGGCGGCGCGCAGCGGGTCGAAATACAGCGCCTTCTGCGCGTCCTGATAGGCGCCGCCCCACGACACCACGGTCAGGTCGCGCGCCATGGCGGGCGCGGCAATCCCGGCCGCCAGCGCCACGATGGGCAGAAGACGGGTGAAACGGATCATATCTGGCACTCCCTGTTGTTCTTTTTAACGCGGCCGGGGAGGGAGGGTCAGACGTGCTGGCCCCCGTTGATGTGCACCTCGGCCCCGGTAATGTAGGATGAACCGCTGGTGCAGAGGAACATGATCGTGGCGGCGACCTCCTCCGGTTTGCCCAGCCGCTTCATCGGGATCTCGCTGTCGACCATCGCCTCGGTGCCCGGCGACAGGATCGAGGTGTCGATCTCGCCCGGCGCGATCGCGTTCACCCGCACGCCATGGGCGCCGAACTCATGCGCCATCTCGCGCGTCAGCGCCGCCAGCGCGGCTTTCGAGGTCGAATAGGCCGCCCCGGCGAAGGGGTGGACGCGGCCGCCGGCGATCGAGGTGACGTTGATGATCGACCCCTTCGCCGCCTTCAGCGGCTCGAACAGCCCGCGGGCCAGCAGCGCGGTGGCGAACAGGTTGACGTTGAAGACGTGCAGCCAGGTCGCGTAGTCGGTCGCCAGCACGCCCATGCGTTTGCCGCCGGCCAGCTTGGGCGAGATCCCGGCGTTGTTGACCAGGGCGTCCAGCTTGCCCAGCGGCAGCCGGGCCCGCAGCTCGTCCATGCCGCGCTCGAGATCGTTGACGTCGGACAGGTCGAGCTGGACGTGGTCCTCCTCGCCGGCATGCCAGGGGCATTCCTTGGAGAAGGCCTGGCGCGAGACGGTGATGACCCGCCAGCCGGCGGCGCTGAAGCGTTTCACCGTGGCATGGCCGATGCCGCGGCTGGCGCCGGTCAGGATCAGCGTCTTCGGCTCGTCCGTCTGGGCCGTGGTCGACATAACAACACCTGGTGTGACGGGGTCGATCTTGCGAACGGATCGCGTTTGTGATCATGGGGCGCGGCGCCGCATCCGTCCAGGGGCAGGAAGGTCTGGCGGCGTTGCGGGCCATGCTGCGGCGCGGTGCCGCAGCTCTGTCTAGGGCTGGGCCAGGACCAGCCCCGGCGCCGGTTCCGCGGCGTTCGGCAGGGCGCGCAGTTCCGGCAGGTCGGGCAGCGGGCCGTCATCCTGGTCCTCGACGGCGCTGAGCAGACCGAGCGGATGGCGGATGGTTTCGACCGCCGGCGCCCCCAGCAGGATCGCGCTCCCGCCCTCCAGCGCCACGCCGGAGGGCCACAGCCGCAGCACCTGGCGCGACAGGCCGCCGGCGGCGGGGCGGATCAGGGTCAGCGCCGGCAGGTGGCCGTCCTGCAGCACCGGCAGCACCGGCAGGGTGGCGGCATCCGCGCCGCCGTCCAGGAAGCCGGTCGCGGCCACCAGCCCCCAGCCGGTCGGTTCGCGCCAGCCGGACGGGGCGAGGGCTGCGGCCAGCGCCGCGGGCGGCCCGGCCCATTGCAGGCGGAACGGCTGCTCGACATCGCCGCCCAGGTCGGTGCGGGCCGGCGGCAGGCGGCGCCAGCCTTCGGCCCGCCAGTCGGGCGCGGCCATCGTCACCGTGGTGTCGCGGCGGGCATACATGGCGGCGGCGTCCGGATAGTTGGTCGCGACATGCCAGCCGCCGACCGCGGCCAGGGCCAGCAGCAGCACGCCGGCGAAGGCGCGCGGCCGGATCTGCCGGGCGTCGGAACGGCGGAACACCATGGCGAAGGCGATGGTCATGCCCAGGCCGAAGATCAGGCCGGCGGCGACATCGGATGGCCAATGCGCGGCGAGGTAGATGCGCGAGGCGCAGATCAGCCCGACCAGGGCGGCGGCCAGGGTCAGCGGCAGCGCCTGCCAGCGGCCGGGCAGGCCGCGCGCCACCAGCCAGCCCAGGATGCCGTACAGCACGGCGGAGAAGGCGGCATGGCCGCTGGGGAAGCTGAAGGCGTCGGCGCCGCTGTACAGCTCGGTCGGCCGCAGGATCTGCAGCCGGCCCTTCACCAGCGGCACGAAGCCGGCGGTGACGGCGACGGCGATGGCGACCCCGCCGGCCCGGTGCCAGGCGCGGCGCAGCAGCAGCCAGGCGATGGCGATCACCACCAGCGCCGTGATGGTGGTGCCGTCGCCCAGCATGGTGACCGCGGTCAGCACCGCGTCGCTCCAGGGCGTGCGCAGGCCCTGGATGAAGCCGCTGATCGCGGCGTCGGCCCGGGCCAGCTCGCCATGGGCCGCGACCAGCCGCAGCAGGTTGACGAAGCCGGCGACCAGGATCAGCACCAGGGCGCCGAGCAGCGCCATGACCCGCAGGTCCGGCGCCTCGGGGTCGAGCAGCCGGGCCAGCAGCTGGGCCGGCCGGCCGCCGCGGGCCACGGCCCAGCGATGCGCCGCCTGCTGCGCGCCGTCCAGCAGCGGCGCCAGCCGGCGCCAGGTCCAGCGGGTGGCGGCGATCAGGATCCACAGCGCCAAGGCGAGGACCACCACGATCGCGACCAGCCGGCCGCTGACCGCACCGAGGGTGCCGAGCGAGGCGCCGAGTAGGGCGCCGCCCAGGATGTGGGCCGGCGCCCAGACGAGGGCGGAGGCGATGTTGACGGCGTAGAACAGGCCGGGCCGCAGCCCCAGGGCGCCGGCCACCATCGGCACCATCGGCCGCAGCATCGGCAGGAAGCGGCCCAGCGCGATGCTCTTGCCGCCATGGCGCCGGAAGAAGGCCTCGCCGCGGGCGATCAGCGCCGGCGTGCGGCTGACCGGCCAGGTGCCCAGGATGGTGGCGCTGTAGCGCCGCCCCAGCTCATAGGACACGCCGTCGCCGATGATGGCGCCGGCGGTGGCCCATAGCAGGATCGGCCACAGCGGCAGGTGCCCCAGCCCGACCACGGCGCCGACCGCGATCAGGATCGGTGACCCCGGGATGAACAGCCCGATCACCGCCACCGATTCGGTCAGGGCGATCAGGAAGATCAGCAGGCCCGCCCATTGCGGGTGCTGGCCGATGAAATCCATCACGGCCTGGGTGATGCCGCTCACGCGCCCGCCCCGCGCCGTTGTGGTCCGCTCGCCGTCATCGTTGCTCCGTCACCTCGACCCGGGCCATATCGCGGCTTCCGCCGGTTTGCGCAACCCCCCGACGCCGGCCCCGACGCCGGTTGCGGCCCGGCGCCTCGTCTGCCACAGGGGAACCGTGATGGGATGGAGCGGCGGAATGCAGATGCGGCGGAAGAGCCTGGGGCTGGCATCGGCGGCCCTGCTGGGATGGCTGGCGGCCGGCTGCGCCGCGACGCCGGCCGCGCCCGTGGCGGTCCAGGCCGAAAGCGGCGTCGTCCTGCTCGGCGAGACCCATGACCGCGCGGCCGACCACCAATGGCAGCTGGCCCGGATCGAGGCGCTGTATGCCGGGCAGCCGCACCTCGCCATCGGGCTGGAGATGGTGCCGCGCAGCCGCCAGGCCGCGCTCGACGATTGGAGCGCCGGCCGGCTCGACGAGGCGCAGTTCCTGCAGGCGGTGGACTGGCAGAACTCCTGGGGCTTCGACTACGCCCTGTACCGGCCGGTCTTCGACTTCGCCCGGGTGCATCGGATCCCGCTGGTCGCGCTGAATGTCGACCGCACGGTGGTGCGCGCCGTGGCCAAGGACGGCTGGACAGCGCTGGCGGCCTGGCCGGATCTGGCGCTGGGCCGGCCGGCGGCGCCCTCGCCGGACTACAACCGCTACCTCGCCGCCGCCTTCGCCGGGCACGGCCAGGCCAGGGATGGCGACGCGCTCAACCGCGGCTTCGGCCGCTTCGTCGCGGTGCAGCTGCTGTGGGACCGGGCGATGGCGGTGCGCGTCGCCGCCGCCCGCGCCGCCGGGGTGCCGCTGGTGGTGGTGCTGGCCGGCAGCGGCCATGTCCGCGACGGCTGGGGGATCCCGCACCAGCTCCAGGACCTCGGCATCGCCAGCACGCCGCTGGTGGCGCCTTGAGAGTGTCAAAGGGCCTCGGGCCTCAACTCTTGCTGTCATTGCCCGGCTTGACCGGGCAATCCAGGGGGCCACCGAGAGCCGCTCTGGCCGCCCCTGGATGCCACGGTCAAGCCGTGGCATGACAAGTGAGAGGCGTGGGTGTCTTTGCCCTCAAGAAATTCAGCCGAATAGTGGTCGAATTTCGGCGATTTCAAGAAATTCGCGTCTTGACGCTCTCAACATCAAAGTGAACGTGACTCACGTTTCCTTGGAATGGTTTCCATGGCAAGGTCTGCATCTCGGTCTGGTTTCATCTGGCCGCAGGACCCTGGAGACTCCATGACTGGAATGCGATCGAGGATGCCGGTGCGGCTGGCCGCCATGGCCTTCGCCATCGGCGTCGCTGCGCTCACGGCGGCGGGGCCGGCCGCGGCGGCCACGCCGGCCGAGCTGGCGCAGAAGCACCTCTATGCCGGGACGATCGCCGAGGGCGACAAGGCCCTCACCGCCATCCTGGCGAAGAAGCCCGACGACGCCGAGGCCATCGCCGGCCTCGGCATGATCCGCCTGGCCCGGGCGGTCGAGCATTTCAGCCAGTCGCTGTACCGCTTCGGCTTCCAGACGCCCCAGGAGCTGGGGATGGAGGTGCCGCTGCTGGCCATGCCGGTGCCGCTGAACCCCAAGCCGGAGGAGATCCATTACGAGGATGCCCGCGCCATCCTGCAGACCCTGGTCGACGACCTCGCCTTGGTCGACCAGACGCTGGAGCCGCTGGGCGACCGGCCGGTCAAGTTCCCGGTGGCGATGGGGCGGGTGCGGCTGGACCTCGCCGGCAAGGGGCAGGGCAGCACCACCCTGTACGACGTCTACAACGCCGTGCTGCTGGGCGGGCAGGGCGACCGCGCCAATGCCGGCAAGCTGACCATCGCCTTCGACACCGGCGACGTGCTGTGGCTGCGCGCCTACACCCATGTCCTGCGGGCGGGCGCCGAATTCCTGCTGGCGCGGGACTGGCACCGCAGCTTCGACGCCGCCGGGCACATCCTGTTTCCGCGCTCGGCCTCGCCGCTGGCGGCGGCGCTCAGCCAGCCGACCCAGCAGATGTTCACCGCCGAGGACGGCAAGATCGCGGATGGGATCGCCTGGATCCATCTGATCAACTGGCCGGTGGCCGAGCCCGACCGCCTGCCGCGGGCGCGCGAGCATCTCAAGGCCGCGATCGGGCTCAGCCGCGAGATGTGGGCGTCGATCCGGGCCGAGACCGACAACGACCGGGAATGGCTGCCCAACGCCAAGCAGACCAGCCTGATCCCCGGCATGACCATCACCGACGACCGCATCGACACCTGGATGGCGCTGCTGCAGGAATCCGACGCGGTGCTGGACGGGACCAAGCTGCTGCCGCACTGGCGCTTCGACCAGGGCTTCAACCTGCGCAAGCTGCTGGAGTCGCCACAGCCCTTCGACCTCGTGCTGCTGCTGACCGGCACCGACATGGTGCCCTATCTCGAGGACGGCCCGGTCAGCGACCGGTCCTTCTGGGACTCCATGGACAACGCCTTCGAGGGCCAGTTCCTGAGCTTCGCCGTCTGGATCAACTGACGGCGGGAGGGGCGGGCGGCGGCGTGGGGGCGCCGCCGCCCGTTCAATCAATGCGCCCCGTTCAATGGGCCAGGATGTTGACCAGGCGGCCGAAGGGATCGCGGATATAGAAGCGGCGCACGCCCCAGGGCTCGTCTGCCGGGCCGTATTCGATCGGCAGCCCCAGCTCCAGGGCGCGGCGGTGAACCGCGTCGACGTCGTCGACCTCGATCGACAGATCCGGGACCGGCGTGCCGGAGCCGCCCTCGCTCATCACGCTGACCTGCGGCGCCATCGCCTCATCCGAGGCAAAGGTCAGGATCCAGCCGAGATCCATGACCAAGCGGAGGTCGAGCAGGCCGCCATAGAACGCCTGCGCCAGCGCGACGTCCCCGGTGGCGATGTTGGTAACGATGCGCTTCACGGCCATCCGATTCCTCCCGGGCTTCGGCACCCAGCTTGTCACGCCGGCCGCCGGCCCTCCAGCAGGTCGCGCTGCCGTGCCAGGGCGGCGGCCATGAACTCGGTGAAGGCGCTGACCCGGGCGGTGCGGCGCAGATCCTCATGGGTCAGCACCCACAGCGCGGTGCTGTCGGGGGCGCTCGGCACCGGGATCCGGACCAGCCCGGGCGCGCTGTCGCCGAGATAGCAGGGCAGGGCGGCCAGCCCCAGCCCGGCCAGGGCGGCGCGGCACATCCCGACCAGCGAATCCGTGCGCAGGGCGACCGTCGCGCCGGGCACCGCCTGCCGCATCCAGCGGGCGACGCTGGACCCGGCCAGGCTGTCGTCCGGTGCCACCCAGGGCCGCCGCGCCAGGTCGTCCGGCCCGGCCGCGTGTCCGGCGGCGGCGTAGACGGCGAAGGCCACGGCGGCGATGCGGCGGCCGACCAGCGTCTCCGGCGGGTCCGGCACCGGGCGGATCGCGACGTCGGCGTCGCGCCGGGTCAGGTTGGCCAGCAGGTTGGCGGTGGTGACCTCCAGCCCGATGCCGGGATGCAGGTCGCGGAACTGGGCCAGCAGCGGCGGCAGGATCGACGCCATCAGCGTGTCGGCGGTGGCGACCCGCAGGGTGCCGTCCAGCCGCAGGTCCTGGCCGGCCAGCCGGCGCTCCAGCGTCTCGACCGTCGCCGCCATGCCGCGGGCGGCCGCCACCATCTCCTCGCCGCCGGCGGTCAGGGCATAGCCGCCGGGCAACCGATCGAACAGCCGCAGGCCCAGCCGTTGCTCGAAGCCGCCGACCCGCCGCAGCACCGTGGTGTGGTTGACGCCCAGCCGCCGCGCCGCGCCGGCCAGCGAGCCGGATTCGGCCACCGCAAGGATGGTGTGCAGGTCTTCCCAGTCGAGGCGGCCATCCATGACGATCTCTGTGCGTGGGCGCAGACAGATCCTGCAATATCACAGATCGAACTGCATCGGTGCACGGATCATCTTCCCGGCAGAGGAGACCGAGATGACACCGATCCAGCTCTACACGTTCCAGACGCCGAACGGGCACAAGGCCTCGATCATGCTCGAGGAGACCGGGCTGCCTTACGACGTGCATGTCGTCGACATCGAGCACGGCGACCAGCACGCCCCGGCCTTCCTGGCCCTGAACCCGAACAACAAGATCCCGGTCATCACCGACCCCGACCGCGGCCGCACCGTGTTCGAGAGCGGGGCGATCCTGCCCTATCTCGCCGAACGGTCGGGCCGGCTGCTGCCGGCCGATGCCGGCGAGCGGCTGACCGCGCTGCAATGGAGCCTGTTCCAGGCCGCCCATCTCGGCCCGACGCTGGGCCAGCTGTGGAACTACAAGGTCTTCGCGGCCGAGAAGATCCCCACCGTCATCGGCCGCTTCGAGGCCGAGGCGGCGCGAGTGCTCCGGGTGCTGGACGGCACGCTCGGCCGGCGCAGCCACCTGGCCGGCGAGGCCTATGGCATCGCCGACATCATGAGCTGGCCTTGGATCCATGCCGGGCTGATGCATCTCGGCCTCGACCTCGACTCCAGTCCCAATCTGCGCCGCTGGTACGACGCCATCGCCGCCCGCCCCGCCGTGCAGCGTGGTCTGCGCGTGCCGGTGCTCGACAGCCAAGATTAACTGAACGACCGGTCAGGGAATTGTCATGGAAACGCTCTTCATCCCGATCGCGCTGCTGGCCGGCGGCCTGCTCGCGGTGCAGGCCGGCGCCAACGCTCAGCTGGCCAAGGCCACCGGCAGCCCCTTCGCGGCCACGGCGCTGCAGCTGTCGGTCGGCACCAGCCTGCTGCTGCTGGTGGCGTTGCTGACCGGCACCCTGTCGGCCCTGGCCGGCCTGCCGGGGGTGGTCTGGTGGCATGCCATCGGCGGCACCGCCAGCGCGGTCTATGTGGTCTCGACCATCCTGCTGTTCCCGCGGCTGGGAGCGGTGGTCAGCGTCGGGCTGTTCATCGCCGGCCAGATGCTGGCCTCGTTGGGGCTCGACGGCTTCGGCCTGCTCGGCCTGCCGGCGGCGGGATTCGATGCGGCCGCGGTCGTCGGCACCCTGCTGGTGCTGGCCGGGGCCGCGGCGATCGTGCTCGGCCAGGCCGGCGGGGCGGCGGCCCCCGCCCTGTCGAAGCCCGGCTGGATCCTGCTGGCCCTGGCCGCCGGCGCGGTGCTGCCGGTGCAGGGGGCGGTCAACGCGCTGCTGCGTCGGGACCTCGGCGCGCCCTTCGCGGTCGGGGCGGTCAGCTTCCTGGTCGCAACGCTGGCGATGGCGGCGGTGCTGCTGTTGGTGCTGGCGCTGACCCGCCAGCCGCGGCCGAAGCTGGGCGGCGTGGCGGCGATGCCATGGTGGGGCTGGCTCGGCGGCTTCGCCGGTGCCGCCTATGTCACCACCGTGTTCACCGCGATCCCGGCGATCGGCGCCGCCGCGGCGGTCGGGCTGACCGTCGCCGGCCAGCAGGTCGCCTCGGTGTTCGTCGACCGCCATGGCTGGTTCCGGCTGCCGCGCCGCCCGGTCTCGGCGCTGCGCCTCGCCGGCGTGCTGGCCCTGCTGGCGGGCGTCGCCGTGATCAAGCTGGCCTGAGGAGGATGCGATGTCCGCTTCGCTCGCCTGGACCCTGCTGGTCCTGTCCGGCATCGCCGACGTGGTGTGGGCCGTGACCACGAAGGTCTCCGACGGCTACAGCCTGCCGCCTCCGTGGTCGCCCTGGTGATCTTCCTCGGGCTGCTGACCCAGGCGCTGAAGGTGCTGCCGCTCGGCACCGCGTATGCGGTCTGGACCGGGATCGGCGCCGTCGGGTCGGTCGCCGCCGGGCTGCTGCTGTTCGGCGAGGCGCTCAGCGCCGCGCGCCTCGCCGCCATCCTGGTCATCCTCGGCGGCGTGGTGGCGCTGAAGCTGCTGCCGTCCTGAGGCCGGCGGGCCGGCGCGCGGCCGCGGTCACCACGACCGTGGCCGCGCCTCGTCGTCCAGGATGAACGAGACGTTGGCGCCGGGGCCGTTGCGCCGCAGGCCGATGTCGCGCAGCTGATGGTCGCTCAGCTCCGACAGGCGCTGCTGGTCGCGCCGCGTGCGGCGGGCTTCCGAGATCGCGTCGCCCAGGCCGGCCAGCGCGACCTGGACGAGGTAAAGATAAGTCCGGCGTCGTGACGGGAACGGCAAGACGCCGTGGTGGCGAGATATCGGTCGTGCCGAGTGGAACGCCATGGTGTGGTCTCCAACCCCAATGGTCTGAAGTGGATCGGCATCCTCGTGCCGACCCTGCCTTCAGGGCGCCCAATCTCGTCCGGATCTGTTGCGCCAGGATTTCCGCGGGGGAAGAGTTCGGTTACCGGTGCAACCGATTTTCTGTCGGTTTTCACGGAACCGTCTTTTTGCAGCTGCGGGCCGGCGAGGGCCGCAGCCCTCGCCGCTCACATCCCGCCGCGGGCGCAGATCGCATGCACCAGCCGGTCGAGGAGGATCTCGGTGTCGTCCGCCTTCTGCACCATCGCGATCGCCCAGTCGCAGCCCGACAGCGCGAAATGCTGCCGCCAGCCGGCCCGGGCGCGTAGCCCCGTGAGGTCGAAGGACTGGGACCCGCCCATCTCGGCATGGCCGCCGCCGATCGACTCGCCCAGGCTGAAGGGGCCGTCGTGGTCGAACGGGTACAGGTACACGCCGTAGACGTGATGGGTCGGATGCGCCGCGGTCGGCGCCTGGTTGCGGTAGCCGGCGCGCAGCTCGTGCCGCCGCAGCTGGTTGTCCGACATCGGCACTGAGGCATCGTACAGGAAGGCGGCATCCAGGGCGCCGATCCCGTCCCAGCGCACTGCGGCGGCGTCGTAGGTGAGCCTCTTGAGCACATTGGGGTAGGCGAGGGCCGAGAAGCCGTCCCGCCCATAGACCTGCTGGGCCCTGAACAGCCGGAACCCGCCCTCCGCGAACGCGATCGCCAGCCGCCCCTGCTCGTCGGGCACCACCCGGCGGATCGTCGGCGGCGTCACCGGCGCCGCCTGGCGATGCGCATGGGGTCGGAAACGGCAGGCTTGATCATCGCGCCAAAGGTCGCGCTTCGATGCGTCGGAGGCAAGGGAGGCGCCATCGCGCTGGCGAAAACAATGCCGATATGATTTCATAATGAAATCAATTTGCCGCCGGAGCGCGCCATGCCCACCCGCCCTTCGATCCCGACGCCTGCCGCCCCGGCGCTGGAGCTCGGGCGCTGGCTGCCCTACCGGCTGTTCGTCGTCGCCGGCCGGGTGGCGGAGCTGCTGGAGAGCTTCTACGGCCCGCGCTGGGGCATGGGCCTGCCGGCCTGGCGCATCCTGGCGGTGGTGGCCGACCGGCCGGGCGTCAGCGCCCGCGAGATCGCGCGGGCCTGCGGCCTCGACCCGGTCGCGGTCAGCCGCGGCATCGCCCAGCTGGCCGCCCTCGGCTTCGCCAGGCGCGAGGCCGCCGCCCAGGACCGGCGCTACGCCTCGGTGACGCTGACCGCGGCGGGCGAGGCCGCCTTCGCCGAGATCGCTGGCTTGGCGTGGGCGATCGAGACGCGGCTGCTGGCCGCGCTGCCGGAGGCGGAGCGGGTGGCGCTCGACCGCACCCTCGACCGGCTCGACACCGCCAGCGGCAAGATGGTGGGCGCCGGCTGGCGGGCGCTGCTGGCGGAGGCGGGCCCGGAGGGGGCGGGGCCATGACCGCGCTGCTGTTCCTCGCCACCGCGCTGCTGTGGGGCGGCGGCGCGCTGGCCACCGCCCTGCAGGCCGGGTCGGTGCCCGCGACGGTCTCGGTCGGCTACCGCATGGCGCTGGCCGGGCTGGTGATGCTGGCGATCGGTGCCGCGACCGGCACCCGGCTGCGGCTGGCCCGTGCCGACCTGCCCTGGGTGCTGCTGCAGGGCGTGCTGTTCTTCGGCCTCGCCTTCATTGCCTTCTATAGCGCCACGCGGCTGATTCCGAGCGGCCTGGCGGCGCTGGTGCTGTCGCTGTCCGCGGTCTTCGCCGGGCTGCTCGGTCGGCTGTTTCTGGGCACCGCGCTGACGCCGCGGCTGCTGGTCGGGCTCGGCTGCGGCGTGCTTGGGGTCGCCATCGTCTTCGGCGGCGATCTCCGGGCGGTGGCGGCGGACGGGCGCACCCTGGCCGGCCTCGCCTGGGCGGCGGTCTCGGCCCTCGCCACCGCCGGCGGCACCATCCTCGGCGCCCGCAACCAGCGGCGCGGCGTGCCGATCCCGGCGGTGATGGGCTGGGGCGCCCTGACCGGCGCCGCCGCCGCTTTCGCCTGGTCGGCCGCGGCCGGGGCGGATTTCGCCATCGACCCGTCGCCGCGCTACCTCGGCAGCCTGGCCTACCTCGCCATCGCCGCGTCCTGCGTCACCTTCCTGATGTATTTCGACCTGGTCCGCCGCATCGGCCCGGCCCGCACCGCCTACACCCTGGCGCTGGTGCCGGTGGTGGCCCTGGCGCTGTCGGCCGGCTTCGAGGGCCTGGCCCTCGGCCCCGGCCTGCTGCTCGGTGCCGCCACCATCCTGGCCGGCAACGTGCTGGTGCTGCGCGGCTGAGGTTCGGCGGGCCAGCTACTGCGCCAGGAAGCCGCCGTCGCAGCACAGGTTGTGGCCGAAGACGAAGCTCGCGGCGTCCGAGGCCAGCCAGGCGACGGCCTCGGCCACCTCCTCGGGCTGGCCCATCCGCCGCGCCGGCAGCCCGGCGGCGACGGCGCCCATGTCGGCGATCTTCGAGGCCAGCATCATCGGCGTGACGATGCGGCCGGGCGAGACCGCGTTGATCCGGATGCCCAGCGGCGCGTATTCCATCGCCGCCGAACGGGTCAGCGAGATCGCCGCCGCTTTGGAGGCGGAGTAGAGGGCCAGGCCGGGATTCGGGTTGCGCACGCCGCTGACCGAGGCGTTGTTGACGATCACCCCGCCGCCTTGGCGCAGCATGATCACGATCTCGGCCTTCATGGCGTGGAACAGCGCGCGGACATTGCTGGCGAAGGCGGTCTCGAAGGCCTCGTCCGGCTGCTCCGCCAGCGGTGCCCGCGGCTCCTGCCAGCCGGCATTGTTGAAGGCGATGTCGAGCCGCCCGAAGCGCTCGACCGCGGCCTCCACCATCGCCTGCACCTCCGCCGGACAGGTGACGTCGGCGCGGAAGAACCCGGCGGCCGGGCCGTGGGCGGCGCAGGCAGCGGCGACCGCGTCGCCCCGCGCCGCGTCGCGGCCGACCACGAGAACGGAGGCGCCGCGCCGGGCGAAGGCCAGGGCGGCGGCCCGGCCGATGCCGGAGGTGCCGCCGGTGACCAGCGCCACCTTGCCCCGCAGCGTCGGCGGAAAGGGCGTCTGAGGGTTGTCTTGGCTGATGTCATCCATCCGCTCAGCCTGGCGGTGCGGCCCGGTCCGGTATTGGCGAAAATTGCGGCCGGGCCGAGGCTCACCCCGCCATGGCGGCCGCGTAGTGGCGTGGGGTGATGCCATGGGCGCGCTTGAAATGGCGGGTCAGCGCGGCCTGGTCGTAGAAGCCGGTGGCGAGGGCGACCTCGGCGATCGGCAGGCCTGCGGCCAGCCCCTGCGCGGCGGCCTGCAGGCGGATCTGGGTGAGGTAGGCGTGCGGCGTCAGCCCGGCGGCCCGCTTGAACAGCCGGATCAGCTGGAACGGGGTCAGGCCGGCCGCTGTGCCCAGTTCGTCGAGCGACAGCGGCTCGGCATGGCGGTCCCGCATCAGGGCGACGGTGGCGCCGAACACGGTGCGGTCGCGCGGCGCCACCGGAACGCGGTGGCCGATATCGGCATGCCGGCGGATCAGCGCCCCGAAGCTGCCGACCAGAAGCTCGCGCTCCAGCAGCGGGTCGCGGCCTTCGCCCAGGGCGCGGTGCAGCGCCAGGAAGGCGGCCACCAGGTCGGGGTCGGTGAACAGGTTGCGGGTGAAGTAGGGGTCCGCATCGACGCCCAGGGTGGCCATGACCGCGGTGATGGCCGGCGGCGACAGGTAGAACGAGCGGTAGCGCCAGCGGTCGCTGCGGCCCATCCGCCCGGAATGTGGCTCGGCCGGGTTGAACACCAGCAGCGCGGTCCGCCCCGCCTCCTCGGTGCGGCCCTGGCTGTTGAACTCCGACCCGCCCAGCTCGGTCACCGCGACCACCAGCGCCTCATGGAAATGCGGGGCGTAGTCGTGGCGGGTGAAGTCGGCGTGCAGCAGGTTCAGGCCGGGCAGGCGGCGATCATGCCAGTAATGGGTGCGGTTGTGCGGATCGACGCGGGCCAGGATCGCAGCCTCCGGTGGGGCCGAAAGCCAAGTCTACCGGATCGGGCCGGGCGGCTCCAGCCGGCCGGGCGCCCCGTCAGCGCAGCGCCGGATCGGCCCGCAGCCCCGCCGCCACCAGGTCGACCAGCGCCCGCACCCGGGCGGTGGCGCGCCGGCCCTCCTGGTGCACGACATGGATCGGGATCGGCGGCGGCTCGAAATCCTCCAGCACGGTCTGCAGCCGGCCGGCGCGGTGGTCCGCCGCCATCTGGTAGGACAGCACCCGGGTCAGGCCGTGCCCGGCGACGGCGGCGGCCACCGCAACATCGGCCTGGTTCACGATCAGCCGCGCCCGCGGCGTCACCGTCTCGGTCCGGTCGCCGCGGCGGAACACCCAGTCGCGGGCGGCGACGCCCTGGCCGAACGGGATCGCGTCGTGATCCGCCAGGTCGGCGGGGGTCTGCGGCACGCCATGCGCCGCCAGATATGCGGGCGAGGCGCAGACCACGCGCCGGACCGTGCCGACGCGGATGGCGCTGAGGCCCGAATCCGGCAGCTCGGCGATGCGCACGGCGACGTCGTAGCCCTCCTCGGCCAGGTTGACGACCCGGTCGATGAAGAAGCTGCGCACCACCATCAGGGGGTGGCGGATGCCGACGTCGAACAGGATCGGCGCGACATGCAGCCGGCCGAACAGCACCGGCGCGGTGATCGACACCTGGCCGCGCGGCTCGGCATGCAGGCCGGCCGCGGCGGCCTCCGCCTCCTCGACCTCGGCCAGGATGCGCCGGCAATCCTCCAGGAAGCGCGCGCCGGCCTCGGTCAGCCGCACGATCCGCGTGGTCCGGTGCAGCAGCCGGGCACCGACCCGGTCCTCCACCGCCGCCACGGCGCGGGTCACCGCCGGCGGCGACAGCACCAGCCGGCGGGCGGCGGTGGCGAAACCGCCGGTCTCCGCGACCGCGACGAAGATCCGCATGCTGTCGAGCCTGTCCATCCGATCATTCCAAATTCCGGAATAGTCCACTGTCAAGGGTGAGTATTCTCGTTGTGATGGGGAATGGGCACATTGGGGCCGACGCAACCTCTCCGGAAAGGCCCGCCGCCATGCCCGTCCCCGCCCAGCCCATCCGCCTCTACCGCGTGGCCCTGTCCGGCCATTCGCATCGGGTCGAGCTGTTCCTGTCGCTGCTCGGCCTGCCCTTCGAGCGCATCGATATCGACCTCGCCAAGGGCGAGAGCCGGACGCCGGAATACCTGGCCCGAAGCCCCTTCGGCCAGGTGCCGGCGATCGAGGACGGCGACGTGACGCTGGCCGACAGCAACGCCATCCTGGTCTATCTCGCCAGCCGCTACGACGAGGCCGGGACCTGGCTGCCGCGCGACCCGGTCGCCGCCGCCCAGGTCCAGCGCTGGCTGTCCGTCGCCGCAGGCTTCCTGGCCTATGGCCCGGCCGCGGCCCGGCTGGTGACCGTGTTCGGCGCCAAGCTCGACCAGGACAACGCCAAGGCGATCGCCGCCCGGCTGTACAAGGTGCTGGAGCCGCATCTGGCGGGGGACGGCTTCCTCACCGGCGCGCGGCCGACCATCGCCGACGTCGCGCTGTACACCTACACCGCGGTGGCGCCGGAGGGCGGAGTATCGCTGGCCCCCTATCCCAACATCCGCGCCTGGCTGGGCCGGGTCGAGGCGCTGCCCGGCTTCGTGCCGATCCAGCGCACCGCCGTCGCGGCCTGACGCCGCGTCCCATCTTTGAACCGCGCTGCAACCTTACGAGGTGCCGTGATGCCCGACACGATCGCCTTCGCCCCCCTGGCCGGCTGGCCGCATGCCGAGCCGGCCTTCCACCTCGGCGAGCGGGCCGCCCAGGCCCGGGTCGGGATCAGCGAGCGGATGGCGCAGGTCGGGCGCCGGGTGATCCGCGGCGCCATGCCGGACCAGCATCGCGACTTCTTCGAGATGCTGCCCTTCGTCCTGGTCGGCAGCCTCGACCGCGACGGCCGGCCCTGGGCGTCGATCCTCTCCGGCCGGCCGGGCTTCCTGCAGTCGCCCGACCCGCAGACCCTGACGGTCGCGGCACAGCCGGCCTATGGCGACCCGCTGGGCGCCAACCTGGCCGCCGGCGCCCCGATCGGGCTGCTCGGCATCCAGCTCGAGACCCGCCGGCGCAACCGCATGAACGGCACCATCACCGAGCGGTCGGCGGGCGGCTTCACCATCCGGGTGGGGCAGAGCTTCGGCAACTGCCCGCAATACATCCAGGCGCGCCGGCCGGTCTTCGTCGCCGAACCCGGCAGCGTGGGCACGCCGCGCCCGGTGCGGGTGGAAGGGCCGGTGCTGTCGCCGCAAGCGGCGGCGCTGGTCGCCGGCGCCGACACCTTCTTCATCGCCACGCGGTCGGCCGAGGCCGAGGGCGGCGGCGCGCCGGCGGAAGGCGTCGACGTCTCGCATCGCGGCGGCCGGCCCGGCTTCGTCAGGGTGACGGAGGAAGGCGGGCAGACGGTGCTGACGGCGCCGGACTTCGTCGGCAACTTCTTCTTCAACACCTTCGGCAACCTGCAGGTCGATCCCCGCGCCGGGCTGGTCTTCGTCGATTTCGACACCGGTGGCGTGCTGTCGCTGACCGGCACGGCCGAGGTGATCTGGGACGGGCCGGAGGTCGAGGCCTTCGCCGGGGCGGAGCGGCTGCTGCGCTTCCGGCTGGGCGAGGGGGTGTGGATCGAGGACGCGGTGCCGCTGCGCTGGTCGGCGCCGGAACCGGCGGCGCAGCTGGCCGAGACCGGCACCTGGGCCGAGACGGCCCGGGTGGCGGAGGCGGCGGCTGCGCGCAACACGCTGCGGGCCTTTGCCGTGACCCGGATCGTGGATGAGAGCGAGAGCGTGCGCTCCTTCACCCTCCGGCCGGCGGATGGCGGCGGCGTGGTCCCGCACCAGGCGGGGCAGTTCCTGCCGATCGCGCTGGACATCCCCGGCCAGGACTGGCCGGTGCGGCGCACCTACACCCTGTCGGACGCGCCGGATGGGCAGGCCTACCGCATCAGCGTCAAGCGCGAGACCGGAGGCACGCCCGGCCTGGCCAGCCATTGGCTGCACGACCACCTCAAGGTCGGCGACACCATCCGGGCCCTGGCGCCGCGCGGCGACTTCACGCTCGATGCCGACAGCCGCCGGCCGGTGCTGCTGCTCTCGGCCGGCGTCGGCGTCACGCCGATGATCGCCATGCTGAACCAGCTGATCGGTCGCAACCTGGACCGGCTGCGCCAGCCCGGCCGCGGCATCTGGTTCGTCCACGCCGCCCGCGATGGTGGCGAGCACCCCTTCGCCGCCCATGTCGAAGCCCTGGCCGAGCGGGCGCCGGCCTTGACCGTGCATGTCCGCTACAGCCGGCCGCGGCCGCAGGACGTGCTTGGCCGCCACCATGACGACACCGGGCACATCGACGCCGCGCTGCTGCGCCGCCTGCTGCCGCTGGACGACTACGACGTCTACCTGTGCGGCCCGGCCGGCTTCATGCGGGCGATGCAGCAGGTGCTGGGCGAGCTCGGGGTGCGGCCGGAGCGGATCCGCACGGAAGCCTTCGCGGCGGCGGCGACTCCGGCCCCAGCCTCCGCGCCGCCGCGGCCGGCGGTGGTCACGACGGCGCAGGTCGAGTTCCGCGCCTCGGGCCGCACCGCTGACTGGGATCCGGCCAAGGGTACGCTGCTCGACCTCGCCGAGGCGGCCGGGATCGACGCGCCCTACAGCTGCCGCACCGGCCTGTGCGGCACCTGCGCTACGCGGGTGGCGGAGGGGGAGGTGACCTATGCCGAGCCGCCGGCCGGCACGCCGCGCGCCGGCGAGGCGTTGCTCTGCCAGGCCATGCCGGCCAGCGGGCGGGTGGTGCTGGAGCTCTGAACCCACCGCCGCCGGAACCAATTCCCAGGTCGTGTGTTCGATCAGTCCGGTGGTGGGGGAGCGCCTTGGGCGCAGTGGGATGTCGCTCGGACAACGGCTCGGCCTGGATGGATTGAAGAGCAGGACCGTGGTCTGGCTGACCACGGGCATCGGCGGCTTCCTGGCCGTCGGGGCGGCCCTGGTCATGACCATCGCCTCCTACCGCACCGACCAGCCGCTGCCGCACTTCCCGGTCGGCGCACCGATCGAGGCGGGGGAGTGGCGGGTGATACCGCTGAGCGCGCGGATCGACACCGCCACCCCTGACGGACGCAAGGTCCGGGACGGCCAGAAGGCCGTGGTGGTGGAGGTCGAACTGACCAACCGCACCGGCGAGTCCAGCAACAGCTTCTACCGCCTGCTGGCGCCGGACCTGACGCCCGCCGAGAAACAGCCGGACGTCTTCCTGCTGCGCGACGGCGATCGGGCCGCGGAGCTGCATCCGGACATGACGGAGCGGCTGGCGATGGTCTGGACCCTGCCGCAGGAGGCCGCGGTGCCGCCGGTGCTGAAATTCGCGGTCCGTGTCTCGGACTACAAGCGGAGCGACAATCTCCGGGGCCAGACCGGCTGGGGGTACAATCCGCATGTGGCCGGCATCATCGACATGCCGGTCCAGGGGGGCGGCCCGGCATGATCCGATGGCTCGGCCGACTGGCGGCGCTGCTGGTCGCCGCAATCCTGCTGCTGGCGATGCAGTGGAACACCCCCTACTACGAACGCAAGACCGACCCGATCCCGGTCTATGGGCAGATCGGCGACACGGTCACGGCGCGGAAGTTCACGGTCCGGCTCGAGACGGTCCAGTTCGCCCGGCAGCTCCGGTTCACGGCGTATGGCAAGGAGGTCGTCCGCGACACCTCCGGCCTCTGGGCGGTCGTCACCGCGACCGTGGCGGCGCGGTCGGAGAGCACGCTGGTCTACGAGGCCGACTGGGAGGGGCCGACGGGGCTGCGCTATTCCCTCAGCGACCGGCTGCCCGGTGTCAAGTCCCTGCTGTCCGGCGCCACGCTGCAGCCAGGCCTGCCGCGGCGCGGCTGGTTCATCTTCGAGATCCGCGAGGACCAGGCCCGCGGCGCCACCTTCGTCGCCCCGAAGATCGGCCTCACGCGGCTCGATTCCATCGTCCGCATCAGCCTCGGCAGCGGCGGCGGATCGCTGCCGATCCTCGACAGCCTGGACCTCGACCGCACGCCGGGGATGATCGAATGACGACGGCCGAGCAGCCCGGGGATGCCGCCGACACCACCCTTGTGCCCACCGATACCGACGAGCGGCGATGGCGCCGCCGCAGCCTGTGGGGGCTGCTGCTGGCGCTGCCTGCCGTCTATCTGCTGACGGCGAGGGGGCATATCGAGGAGTGGTGGCAGGCCCAGGAGCTGTTCGAGGTCGGCGTGTCCGCCGGTGTCGAGGCCCGCTTCGCCGGGGCCGACTGGAAGCTGGAGACGGTCGAGGTCCTGCCGTTCAAGCAGTCCGGATGGCCGCGGGTGCAGTCCCAGGGCACGCCCGTCCGGGTCCGGTTCCAGGTCACCGTGCGCGAGCCGGGCATCGACGTGCTGTGGCGGCGCTGCCAGGTATCGCTGCGGGACGATCAGGGCCGGCGCTGGGCGGCCGGTGGCTTCGGCGGCCCGCGCTCCACCGAAGGCACCATGACCTGCGGCGCCGCGACGCTGGAGCCGCGGGCGCCGGGCACAGTGCTGCGGATCGAGCAGGACTTCACCGTGCCGAACGACGCGGCCGGGACCGTCGAGCCGACCGTGAGCATGGACGGCGAGCGGCCGCGCTACCTGCGCTTCCACCTCGAATCCCACTAGGCCGCCGGGCTCTCCACCGCGTCGGGTTCGGCCGGCGCCTGCGACCGGGCGAAGGCGATCTCCAGCACCGCCGCGACCAGGCAGATGCGCAGCGGCTCGACCAGGATGCCGGACGTGGTCCCCGACAGGTCGCCCAGCAGCAGCGACAGGCCGTCGACGAACAGCTGCTCCAGGCTGATCGGATGCGGGCCGATCACATGCGTCGTGCCCATCCACAGCCAGTCGGCCGCCCAGCCGATCGCGCGCCAGCCGACGATGTAGATCAGCAGCAGGGCCAGTTCGGCGTGCACCACCAGCCGGATGCTGTTGGCGACCGGCAGGTAGCGGCTGCGGTACCCGCCGATGAAATGGCCGATGAAGTCGCGGATGAACTTCGGCAGGGCGGCGTAGCGGCTGCCGATCCGCTCCAGCCGCCGGTGCCGCATCCAGCCGGGGTCGCCGCCCAGGTCATGGCCGTAGATCAGCGCCGCCAGCACCAGCCAGATCAGGGGCAGCAGGGCGTAGAAGAACAGGCCGGTGGCGACGGTCGTCGCGTCGGGCAGCGCCTGCTCCACCGGCTCGGCGGCGGCGAAGGCGGTGGAGATCGGTGTCAGCACCGCCTGCCAGATCCGGTTGAGCCACTCCCAGGCGGTGCCGCTGGCCACCCAGGCGATGGCCTCGTCCTTCCATTGCGACAGGACGAACAGGCCGATGAACACCCAGTTGGTCTCGCACAGCACGATCAGCAGCTTCCAGACCGGGGCGCCAGTGCGGTCGCGCAGCGCCTTGAACAGCCGGCGCAGGATCCAGGTGACGACGATGGAGACGACCAGCCAGCGGCCGCCGATCGCATCGAGCAGGTTGCCCTCGCCGCCGAGGGGGGCAAGGTCCAGCCCCAGGATCGAGTATTCGCGGATGGTGTCGTTCAACAGGCCCCAGGCGGCGTAGTAGGCGAAGAACGGCACCAGGGCGATGGTCAGCGTGGTGGCGAAGCTGGTCAGCCGCTGCCGGCGTGTCGGCGTGGTTGGTGGGACCGGTGCCTGGGGCACGTCCGCCGCGTCCGCCGCGGCGTCATCGGGCCCCGTGATCGGCACCGCCGTTCCCGTCGATAGCGCCCGGGCGGCGGCGACGGCCGGCAGCGCCGGCCGCAGGATCATGAAGCCGAGGACGGTGACGACCAGCTTGGTCAGCACCACCAGGGTCAGCGCCGCGAAGCCGAGCGACCGGTCGACGAAGCCGATATGGGCGGACAGCAGCAGCAACTGGTCGTTCAGCAGGATGCCGATCAGCACCAGCAGGGTCAGCTGCGGCCAGAAGCGCCACCACAGCTTTCCCGTCAGCACCAGCGGCGCCAGCAATTCCCGTTGCATCCGGTCCCCCCGACCCCACGCCGGCGGCGCGGCCCCAATACCCCGACAGGCACCCTAAACCCGCGAGCCGCGCGTTTGTGCCGTATCCCCGTGGGTGCGGCGAACGCGCCCAGGGCCGGCGGCCACCGACGGAACCCGGATCGTCATGCCGTGTAGGGACGCGCGGCCTGCTGGCCGCCCGATGCTTTGGGTGACAGGTCATGGATGCTCGCGTCGAGGATCGCGATCGACAGGTGGCGGACAAGACCGCCCCGCCGCGCCGCCGGTGGCGGGTGCTGCGGGTCGGCGTGGGGCTGGTGGTGGTGCTTCTGCTCGCCTACGGCACCTGGCGGGTGGTGACCGCGCCGACGGCGGCCCCGGCCCGCACCGGCCGGTTCGCCGATGTCGCGGCGCAGCCGGTCGGCGTCGCCACCGTCGGCAAGGGCGACATCCGCATCAGCTTCGACGCGCTGGGCACCGTCACGCCGCTGGCCACCGTCACGGTCAAGCCGCAGATCTCCGGCCAGCTGATCGAGGTCGGCTTCCAGGAAGGCCAGATGGTCAAGAAGGGCGACTTCCTGGCCCAGATCGACCCGCGCCCCTACCAGGTGGCGCTGGAGCAGGACCAGGGCCAGCTGGCGCGCGACCAGGCGGCGCTGAACCAGGCCCAGAGCGACCTGGCCCGCGACCAGTCGATGCTGAAGCAGAATGCGGTGTCGCGGCAGCAGGTCGACGACCAGGCCTTCCTGGTGCAGCAGGACCAGGGCACCATCCAGTCCGACCAGGCGCAGATCGACGCCCAGAAGCTGAACCTCGACTACTGCCACATCCTCTCGCCGATCGACGGGCGGGTCGGGCTGCGCCAGGTCGACCCCGGCAACTACGTCCAGACCGGGGACGCCGCCGGCCTCGTGGTCATCACCCAGCTGCACCCGATCTCGGTGATCTTCACCCTGCCGGAAGACGACCTGCCGCAGATCCAGGCGCGGCTGCATGGCGGGGCGACCCTGCCGGTGACCGCCTTCGACCGGACCGGCACCAAGGCGCTGGCCACCGGCACGCTGTCGACCCTGGACAACCAGATCGACACCACCACCGGCACGCTGAAGCTGCGCGCCGCCTTCGACAATGCCGACGAGACCCTGTTCCCGAACCAGTTCGTCAACGCCCGCCTGCTGGTCGACACGCTGCAGGATGTCATCACCGTGCCGACTGCGGCGGTCCAGCACGGCGCGCCCGGCGCCTTCGTCTACCTCGTCGGCCAGGACGGCACGGTGTCGGTGCGCCCGATCACGACCGGCGCGGTCGACGGCGAGATGGCGTCGGTCGAGAAGGGCCTGGCGCCCGGCGACCAGGTCGTGGTCGACGGCACCGACCGGCTGCGCGACGGCGCCCATGTGACCATCGCCGCGGGCGGCACCGGCAACGCGACGCCGGCCGCGGCTCCGACGGACGACACCGGGCAGGCGGGCCAGCGCCACCGGCAGGGCCAGGGGCAGGGCGGCCAGGGCCAGCACCGCCGCCGCGACGGCCAGACCCAGCAGCCCCCGGCAAACGGATGAGCGCGGGCCGGCAGCGGCCCAGCCGGTCGGGCACGGTAGCGTCTCGCCGGACTCACAGGCCTCGGGGTGCACTCCGATTGCCTCTCCCGCTTGCGGGAGAGGTCGGAAATCCCTTGGGATTTCCGGGTGAGGGCTGGCTCCGGCCTCGACAAAACCCCCTCACCCGGAGCCGCTTCGCGTCTCCGACCTCTCCCGCAAGCGGGAGAGGTCACGCAAATCTCTCACATCCGGACGGACTCCGGCCATGAACCCGTCCCGCCTGTTCATCCTGCGCCCGGTCGGCACCTCGCTGCTGATGGCGGCGATCCTGCTGGTCGGCGCCGTGGCCTACACCTTCCTGCCGCTATCGGCGCTGCCGGAGGTCGACTACCCCACCATCCAGGTCCAGACCTTCTATCCCGGCGCCAGCCCGGAGGTGATGACCTCCTCGGTCACGGCACCGCTGGAGCGGCAGTTCGGCGAGATGCCGGGGCTGAACCAGATGACCTCGGCCAGCTCGGCCGGTGCCTCGGTCATCACCCTGCAATTCGGCCTCGACCTCAGCCTCGACATCGCCGAGCAGGAGGTGCAGGCCGCGATCAACGCCGCCGGCAACCTGCTGCCGGGCGACCTGCCGGCGCCGCCGATCTACGCCAAGGTCAACCCGGCCGACGCGCCGATCCTGTCGCTGGCGGTGACCTCGAAGACCCTGCCGCTGACCGACCTGGAGAACCTGGTCGACACCCGGCTGGCGCAGAAGATCTCGCAGCAGCCCGGCGTCGGGCTGGTCAGCCTCAGCGGCGGCGCGCGGCCGGCGGTGCGCATCCAGGTCAACCCGCAGGCCCTGGCGGCCTACGGCCTCGCCATCGACGACGTCCGCACCACGCTGGGCAACGTCAACGTCAACACGCCGAAGGGCAATTTCGACGGTCCGACCCGGTCGTCGACCATCAACGCCAACGACCAGATCACCAAGGCCGGGGACTACGATGCCGTCGTCGTCGCCTACCGCAACGGCGCGCCGATCCGCCTGTCCGACGTGGCCACGGTGGTCAACGGGCCGGAGAACGGCAAGCTCGCCGCCTGGGCCGGCACCACCCCGGCGATCATCGTCAATGTCCAGCGCCAGCCGGGCGCCAACGTCATCCAGGTGGTGGACGGCATCAAGGCGCTGCTGCCCGAGCTCGAGACCACCATGCCCGCCGCGGTCGACATCGCGGTGCTCAACGACCGCACCGTCACCATCCGCGCCTCGGTCGCCGATGTCGGCTTCGAGCTGATGCTGTCGGTGGCGCTGGTGGTGATGGTGATCTTCCTGTTCCTGCGCACCATGGCGGCCACCATCATCCCCAGCCTGTCGGTGCCGCTGTCGCTGGTCGGCACCCTGGCGGCGATGTACCTGCTGGGCTTCAGCCTGGACAACCTGTCGCTGATGGCGCTGACCATCGCCACCGGCTTCGTGGTCGACGACGCCATCGTGATGATCGAGAACATCGCCCGCTACGTCGAGGAAGGCGAGACCCCGCTGCAGGCGGCGCTGAAGGGGGCCGAGCAGATCGGCTTCACCATCATCTCGCTGACCGTCTCGCTGATCGCGGTGCTGATCCCGCTCCTGTTCATGGGCGAGGTGGTGGGCCGGCTGTTCCATGAGTTCGCGATCACCCTGGCGGTCACCATCGTGATCTCGGCGGTGGTCTCGCTGACCCTGGTGCCGATGCTGTGCGCCAAGCTGCTGCGGCATCGGCCGGAGGCCGAGCGGGGGCGGTTCGACCGCGGCGCCGAGCGCGGCTTCAACTGGATCATCGGCCAGTACGGAAGGGCGCTGGGCTGGGTGCTGGACCACCAGCCCCTGACCCTGCTGGTCGCCGTGGCCACCCTCGGCCTCACCGTGCTGCTCTACGTCGTGATCCCCAAGGGCTTCTTCCCGGAGCAGGACACCGGGATGATCCAGGGCATCTCCGAGGCGGCGCAGACCGTGTCCTATGACGAGATGGCGCGCCACCAGTCGGCCCTGGCCGAGGCCATCCTGAAGGACCCCGACGTCGCCAGCCTCAGCTCCTTCATCGGCGTCGACGGCACCAACACCACGCTGAACAGCGGCCGGTTCCTGATCAGCCTCAAGCCGCTCGACCAGCGCAGCGCCAGCGCGGCCCGGATCATCGACCGGCTGCATGGCGAGGTCGCCGGCGTGGCCGGCGTCACCCTGTACCTGCAGCCGGTGCAGGACCTGACCATCGATTCCACCGTCAGCCGCACCCAGTACCAGTTCGTGCTGGAGAACGCCGACCCGGACGCGTTCAAGGACTGGGTGCCGAAGCTGGTGCAGCGGCTGGATCAGGTGCCGGAGATCGCCGACGTCGCCAGCGACTACCTGCAGCAGGGCCTGGCCGTCGACCTGGTGATCGACCGCGCCACCGCCGCCCGCTTCGGCATCACCCCGGCGACGATCGACAACGTGCTGTACGACGCCTTCGGCCAGCGCATCGTCTCAACCATCTACACCCAGTCGAACCAGAAGCGGGTGATCCTGGAGGCCGACCCGTCGCTGCAGCAGTCGCTGGAGGGGTTGAAGGCCCTGTACCTGCCGTCGTCGCTGTCCTCGACCGGGCAGGTGCCGCTCTCCGCCATCGTCCATGTCGAACAGCGCGCCGGGCCGCTGCAGATCACCCATCTCGGCCAGTTCCCGGCGACCCTGATCTCGTTCAACCTGGCGCCCGGCGCATCGCTGGGCGGCGCGGTCGACGCGATCCAGGGGGCGGAGCGGCAGCTCGGCCTGCCCGACAGCTTCGTCACCGCCTTCCAGGGCACCGCCGCCGCCTTCCAGTCGTCGCTGGCCAATGAGGCGCTGCTGATCCTGGCCGCGATCGCGACCATGTACATCGTGCTGGGCGTGCTCTACGAGAGCTTTATCCACCCCATCACCATCCTGTCCACCCTGCCGTCGGCGGGGGTCGGCGCGCTGCTGGCGCTGATGGCGGCGGGCGACGGGCTGGACGTCATCGGCATCATCGGCATCGTTCTCCTGATCGGCATCGTGAAGAAGAACGCGATCATGATGATCGACTTCGCACTGCAGGCGGAGCGGGACGAGGGCAAGGCCCCGCGCGACGCGATCTACCAGGCCTGCCTGCTGCGCTTCCGGCCGATCCTGATGACCACCATGTCGGCCCTGCTCGGCGCCCTGCCGCTGATGCTTGGCACCGGCATGGGGTCGGAGCTGCGGCGGCCGCTCGGCGTCGCCATCGTCGGCGGGCTGATCGTCAGCCAGCTTCTGACCCTGTTCACCACGCCGGTGATCTACCTCGCCTTCGACGGGCTGGCCCGGCGCCTGTCCCGCCGGCCGAAGCCGCGGCCGGCGGGCGGCGAGACCCGGGCGTGAACCTCTCGGCCCCCTTCATCGCCCGGCCGGTGGCGACCACGCTGCTGACCCTCGGCATCGTGCTGGCCGGGCTGGTCGCCTACGGCAAGCTGCCGGTGTCGCCGCTGCCGCAGGTCGATTTCCCGACCATCTCGGTCTCGGCCTCGCTGCCCGGCGCCAGCCCGGACACGGTGGCGACCACCGTGGCCAGCCCGCTGGAGCGGCATCTCGGCGCCATCGCCGACGTCACCGAGATGACGTCGCGCAGCTCGGTCGGCCAGGCCAGCATCACGCTGCAGTTCGGCCTGAACCGCGACATCGACGGCGCCGCCCGGGACGTCCAGGCCGCGATCAACGCGGCGCGGGCGGACCTGCCGGCCGCCCTGCGCAGCAACCCGACCTACCGCAAGGTCAACCCGGCCGATGCGCCGGTGCTGATCCTGGCGCTGACCTCGAAGACCCTGACCCGCGGCCAGATCTACGACGCGGCCAGCAACGTGCTGGAACAGCGCCTGTCGCAGATCCAGGGCATCGGCCAGGTCCAGCTGGGCGGCGCGGCGCTGCCGGCGGTGCGGGTCGAGCTGAACCCCGACGCGCTGTTCAAATACGGCATCGGGCTCGAGGATGTGCGGGCGGCGCTGGCCGCCGCCAACGCCAACAGCCCGAAGGGGTCGATCGAGGAGGGCGGCCGCCACTTCCAGATCTACACCAACGACCAGGCCAGCCATGCCGAGGACTACCGCCCGCTGGTGGTGGCCTACCGCAACGGCGCCGCGGTGCGCCTGTCCGACGTCGCCTCGGTCGACGATTCGGTCGAGGATCTGCGCAACGCCGGCCTGGCCGACGGCCAGGCCGCGGTGCTGGTGCTGCTGTTCCGCGAGCCCGGCGCCAACATCATCGACACGGTCGACCGGGTGAAGGCCGAGCTGCCGCATCTGCGCGCGGCGATGCCGAACGACATCGACATCACCCCGAACGCCGACCGCACCACCACCATCCGGTCGTCGCTGACCGACACCCAGAGCACGCTGGTGATCTCGGTCATCCTGGTGATGCTGGTGGTGTTCGCCTTCCTGCGCGACGCGCGGGCCGCGCTGATCCCGGCGGTGGCGGTGCCGGTCTCGATCATCGGCACCTTCGGGGTGATGTACCTGCTGGGCTACAGCCTGGACAACCTGTCGCTGATGGCCCTGACCATCGCCACCGGCTTCGTGGTCGACGACGCCATCGTGGTCTTGGAGAACATCACCCGCCACATCGAGGCGGGCATGCCGCGGCGGCAGGCGGCGCTGCGCGGCGCCCGCGAGGTCGGCTTCACCGTGCTGTCGATCAGTATCTCGTTGGTGGCGGTGTTCGTGCCCATCCTGCTGATGGGCGGGCTGGTGGGCCGGCTGTTCCGCGAATTCGCGCTGACCCTGTCGATCTCGATCTGCGTGTCGCTGGCGATCTCGCTGACCACCACGCCGATGCTGTGCGCCCTGCTGCTGCGCAACCGGCCGAAGCCGGCCGGCAAGCGCCGCTTCAGCCTGCTCGACCGCACCCTGAAGATCTATGAGCGGACGCTGTCCTGGGCGCTGCGCCATGTCGGCTTTGTGCTGGTTGTGCTGTTCGGCGTGGTCTGCCTGAACGTCGCGCTGTTCACCGTGATCCCGAAGGGCTTCTTCCCGGAACAAAGCACCGGCCGGCTGGTCGGCGGCATCCAGGCGGACCAGAGCGTCTCGTTCCAGCTGATGCAGCAGAAGCTGACCCAGCTGGCGGACATCGTCCGCGCCGATCCCGCGGTGGAAAGCGTCGTCGGCTTCACCGGCGGCGGGGGCGGCGGGCGGTCGCAGACCAACACCGGGTCGGTGTTCGTGACCTTGAAGCCCCTGTCCGAACGCGGCCTCAGCGACGACGAGGTCATCGCCCGGCTGCGCGGGCCGCTGGCGCAGGTGCCGGGCGGCCGGCTGTTCCTGGTCTCGGCGCAGGACATCCGGGCCGGCGGGCGGCAGAGCAACGCCGCCTACCAGTTCACGCTGCAATCCGACTCCTCGGAGGAACTGCAGGAATGGGGGCCGAAGCTGCTGCAGGCGTTGCAGCGCAACCCGATCCTGGCCGATCTCAATTCCGACCAGCAGCAGAAGGGCATCGAGACCGACATCGTCATCGACCGCGACACCGCGGCGCGGCTGGGTGTGACGCCGCAGCAGATCGACAACACGCTGTACGACGCCTTCGGCCAGCGCCAGGTCTCGACCATCTACAGCGCGATCAACCAGTACCATGTGGTGATGGAGGTGGCGCCGCAGTACTGGCAGAGCCCGGAGACGCTGAAGGACATCTACATCAGCACCTCGGGCGGCAGCGCCAGCGGCACCGCGAGCACCAATGCGGTGGCGGGCACCGTCGGGACCGTCGGCGCCGGCACTGCCGTGGCGAACAGCTCGGACGATTCCGCGCGCAACGCCGCCACCAACGCGCTGGCCAATGCTGGCCGCAAGGGCACGTCGAGCGGGGCCGCGGTCAGCACCAACCAGGAGACCATGGTGCCGCTGGCGGCGATCAGCCATTACGGGCCGGGCAACACGCCACTGTCGGTCAACCACCAGGGGCTGTTCGCGGCGACCACCATCTCGTTCAATCTGGCGCCGGGCAAGTCGCTCAGCGACGCCGCCGCGGCGATCGACCAGACGATGGCGGAGCTGCGCATGCCCGCCACCATCCACGGCACCTTCCAGGGCACCGCCCAGGTGTTCCAGAGCTCGCTGCGAGACGAGCCGATCCTGATCCTGGCGGCGCTGGCGGCGGTCTACATCGTGCTCGGCATCCTGTACGAGAGCACCATCCACCCGCTGACGATCCTGTCGACGCTGCCCTCGGCCGGGGTCGGCGCGGTGCTGGCGCTCTTGGCCTTCAACACCGAATTCAGCCTGATCGCGATGATCGGCGTGATCCTGCTGATCGGCATCGTCAAGAAGAACGCGATCCTGATGATCGACTTCGCGCTGGAGGCGGAGCGGACCCGGGGCCTGAGCTCGCGCGACGCCATCTTCGAGGCCTGCCTGCTGCGGTTCCGGCCGATCATGATGACCACCATGGCGGCGATCTTCGGCGCCATCCCGCTGGCCACCGGCTTCGGCAACGGCGGCGAGCTGCGGCGGCCGCTGGGCATCGCCATCGTCGGCGGGCTGATCGTCAGCCAGGTGCTGACGCTATACACCACGCCGGTGCTCTACCTGGTGCTCGACCGCTTCCGCCGCAGGTCGCGCCAGCGCTGGGCCCGGGCCTTCCCGCGCCTGGCCGGCAATGCGCCGGAAGTGGCGGAATAGGTTAGGGGTCGAGGTTCCGCCCGTCCTGGATGTCCAGGCCGCGCATCAGCGGCGTCACCGTGACGCCGTGCACCACCACCGACAGCAGCACGACGAAGCCGACCACCGACCACAGCTGCACACCTTCGGGGAAGGGGGCGTGGTTCAGGGCGTAGGCGATGTAGTAGAACGACCCGATGCCGCGGACGCCGAGGAAGGCGACCAGCGCGCGCTCGCGCCGCGGCCAGGACAGGCCGGCCAGGCTGATCCAGCCCAGGATGGGGCGGACCAGGAAGACGATCGCGATGGCGACCCCGGCCTCGGCCCACGTCAAGGACGTGAACAGGCCCTGGGCGATGACCCCGCCGAACAGCACCAGGGTCAGCATCATCAGCAGCCGCTCGGCCTGCTCGATGAAGGCGTGCATGGTGTCGTGGTAGTCGTGCTCGCGCTCGGCCGCGCGCAGCGCCAGCGCCGCCACGAAGACCGCGACGAAGCCGTAGCCATGCGCCATCTCGGTCACGCCGTAGACCAGCAGCATGATGCCGAGGGCGACGAAGCCGTCGCCGGTCCGCGACAGCCGGGCCCGGGCGTGGGCGCGGAAGGTCGCCCAGCCCAGCACATGCCCGGCGGCCCAGCCGATGCCGATGCCGGCGGCCAGCTTCCAGGCGACGTCGACCAGGACCCAGCCGGTGAAGGCCGCGGTCCAGGGGCCGGCGGTTCCCGCCGCCAGGGCGGCCACGATGGCAAGGTTGACGAAGGGGAAGGCGAGGCCGTCGTTCAGCCCGGCCTCCGCGGTCAGGCCGAAGCGGACATCGTCCTCCTCGCCCGAGCGCGGGGGCCCCACCTGGACGTCGGCGGCCAGCACCGGATCGGTCGGCGCCAGGGCGGCGCCCAGCAGCAGCGCGGCGGCCGGGCCCAGCCCGAGCCACCACCAGCCCAGCGCCGCGGTGGCGAGGATGGTAAGCGGCATGGCGATGCCGAGCAGGCGCCACACCTGGCGCCAGCCGTGCCAGCCGAAGGGACGGTCCAGCTTCAGCCCCGCGCCCATCAACGCGACGATGACGACGAATTCGGTCAGCCGCTCGGTCGCCACCGGGAACCACAACGGGAACGGCGCCGGGCCGGCGACGGGCAGGCTGAAGGCGAGATAGCCGGCGAGGACGCAGATGATCGGCAGCGACAGCGGCGCCCGGCGCAGCACCATCGGCAGCCAGGCGACCAGCAGCACCAGCAGGCCCAGCCCGGCCAGGGTGACGATATAGAGGTCGGGCATCATGACGGGCGGCGCGGCGGAGGACGATGCGGCATCCCACGATAAGGCGCGCAAGCCCGAGGTGGTTCCAGCGGCAATCGGCCCCGGTGGCCGCGCCCTCCCGCAGGCACGGAGGCCGCTGGGCGGAGAGAGGCGCCTGGCCAAGGATTCGCAATGACAGGGTGAAATCGTCCCGCGCGGGATGAAAGTGAGAACTGCGTTTTCGCTGCGTCACTATGATGCCACCGCCGAGCGCCCGATCCGTTCGTCGAGACTACGCGGATCCGCGATTTCTCACTCTCACCGCGCGGGGCTGTCTCGGAGATCGCCGCGATCCGTGGCGGGCTCGGACTGCCGATTGAGCGCGACCTGTTGTTCCGGGCCGACCGGCCGCTGAGCCGATACGCCGAAGAGGCCCAGTGCCTCGGCGTCATCTGGGCCTGATGCGCCTTGCTGCGCCCTGCCTTCGGGCAGGGCGCGTCTTTCATGTCCGCAGTTACGGATCTCAGGCCATGCGGCGAGCGGGACGGCACAGTCCCATTGCGCTCACGGGAGGCATCGTCCCGCTCGATCTTTCCCTCGACTGCGCGGGGTGGGTGTCGCTTGCCTCTAGGCCCGCCGCGCCGGTCCGCAACGCGCTGGCGCGCGTCCTCGACTCCGTTCCGGCCCTGCCGCTCATCCGGCGCACCGCCGCAACCGCTCCGACCGGGCGCGGCCCGCCTCCCTCGGCGGGCTGCCGGCCGCTCTCCGTCGCCCACCCGCCGTGTCTAACTCCGTCGCTGACGACCCAAACCTGGGCATTCGGCACGCCCTCGCGTACGGCGGCAAGGATATGCGCTTTCGTGACCCGGCCGAAGTAGCTCCGCGCCGTGGGCGTCTGAAGCAGCCGACCGGATGGCGGGAATGAAGAAGCACGAGATGGCCGACGCCGCGGAGCAGCTTCTGGCTGGGACTAGCTGGCTGCCGGCATTGCTTCGGGACAGAGGTAGGGGCCGGTCTGGGCGTTGATATGGCCGACGGCGAGCGATACGCGAACGCTGCTGAATAGAACCGTCGGGCCGGGGCCGCTAAGCGGCCCCGGCCCCTTGAATGAAGCGCCCATTCCTCATTGCCGGTTCGTCCCCAATGCTGTCATCCGAAGGTGGTTCAGGCTGCCCCGAACCGGACATTGCCAGCGACCCAGCCGCCCCGGGACCGGCCTTCGTTCAGGGGCGGGGCTGGTCCCGTCAGCTGACGTTCGGAGGCAGTCCGGAAACTTTCGAACCGGACATCCCTCCCGGTCTCATTGGCCCCGAAGCCGACCCTTGTTGTCGGGTCACATTGCGAGACGGATGCGGCGACGGGGAGGGAAGGTCGCATCTCGCCGCCTGCTTCAGCGACGACGGGAAACTGCGGGTGGGAGTCCTGGGCTTGTCGGGCATTCAGCCTCCGATCGCCCATGTCACCCCAATTCTTCTGTCTCAGTCCAGGGGTGCACTCCACTCCTCGCTCTCTTCGAGGTTAGTGGCGCAACCCATTTACCGGACTTCGTCGAGGGCGGCCTCCGGGGAACGCATCGACTTGATCGAGTGGCGCGTCTGAAACGGCAAATCGCCCGCTGGATAAAGTGCGCGCACTTGCTGTCGGCCGAGTTCGGCCAGCAACGCCTTTCCCACCGAGGTGCAGTTCGCAGGAAGCACCTGGCCGGTGCGAGCCGCGACACGGAGTGCGCGGTCGCTTTCGATCGCGTCGACGAAGCGATTCAACGACTCCAGCAGCAGAGCGATGGGGGCGGCACGCTGTTCAACAAGTTCGTCGGCTCGAATTTCCAGGATGGCGACCGCATCGCCGCTCTGCTCCGGAATACGTTGCCGGAGGGGAGGGCGGATATCCAGGCGAGCACGATCGCGCATCTCGGCCGCGCCAAGCCCAGGCAGCAGAACGCGGCGGGCGATGAGTTCTCCGCGGCGACGTTCCTGACCAATTGGGCGAAGATGTCCCAGAACGCGAAGGCGCAGGTCTTCGCCGACGACCCGCAGCTCATCAGCGATCTGAACGACATCGCCAGGATCGCGGAGGGTATGCGTCAGGTGGGCCGGACCTCAAACTACAGCAACACGGCTCGCATCGGCATGACGGGCGGTGGCGCGGTCGGCCTCACGCAGATAGGCCTATTTGGCCCCCGCCCAAGCTGCAACCGTGCTGGGCGGCGGCTACGCTGGCCTGCGGGCGCTCGTCTCCAATCGCTTGGCGTAATGGGCGGCGGGGGGCCTTCGACCTCAGCGCGGATCGCGGCCCGGCTACCGGGTGTCCTCAACACCGCGAGCCCCTACGCCGACCCGATCGCGGCGGTCATCATGTGGCAGGATTATGCTGCGCGCGGTGCGCGGGCCAGCGCGGCGTCTACAGGTGACCCGATACTGGATGCGGTTGTGAGGTGAGAGAAGCGAGTTAGTCAGTCAATCTTCCGTTCCGATGAGCTAGCATTGCCCGTCCAACATACGAGGTGGGCGACCGCTTGCCGGGGAGGTTCGCCTCCAAAACGATCTGTTCGATAAATCCTTGATTCATCTCAAATTCTACACATTCTTCTAGCTTGTCGACGACCCACAAGCGGTAGTTGGAATCCCTTTTGAGTTGATATCCGCAATCATCTTCTGGGATAGGCACCGGAGGAGTCGGAAGAACCATTATCTTTGGTTTAGGAAGATCATAGCAATGTCCTTCATATGCGTAACCTACTATTATTCCGCACGACGAAAATCTATTAGGCGATGGTGCTTCGGGTGCCGAAGAATTAAATAAAACGAGACCTACTGTTCCGTATTGTTTTACGTCAAATTTAATTATTTGATAATAAGCGACTGGTATTTTTACGCTATGATCTTCTAAGATATTGTGGAATATTCCAGAGTTAGATAATTTCTTTTTTCTGAGTTCGTCGACTACAGAAGATGTTGCTTGTTGGTCCGAATTTTTTATAACTGATACAGGGCTTATCATTATAGAATAGCTTCCGTCATCCAATTCTTTCTTAGGGTCATTGGAATAAGAAAGATCATCTGGGGCCGATATTCCGTAGAGCCTAACCTGAGTAGCATTATACGCTCCATCAGGGAATGTTAATGTCGGGCGGTGAAAGTCGTCGGCCATAGTTGTTCTCCTCAATCTGTATGGATGAGTCAGATTATCTCCCGCCATGAAAGGTTTTCTTCAAGTTTTGTTGCGAGAAACGCGTCGATGGGCTTGCTGGCGTTTATTAGAGAGATTCCCGCGCTCTCAAAGGTCAAATTATCAACATCGAGAAGGAGCCAAGCTCGTGCCAGCACCAACGCCACGTCGTCCCTCGCCCTCGTCAGAGCGCTTTTGAAGAGAAACGGACGGGCACGGAAAGCTCGTGCCGTAAAATCGGAGATCTTCTGCATGGCGGTTTGGCTGACTGTCCTAATATCGAGTTCCAGCAGCCTTTCGTCAGCTAACCCCTCAGCCACCAACCTCGCGTGGTAGTTGTCGACGATTGTGTCAAACACGGCGCCCGTGAACGGGCGTGAGCGATCATGGAGCTCGTCTGTCACCTCCGAAAGGCGTCTCGAATTGCTGGCCAAACGGACCTGCCGATCTCCCACAAGCTCGCCTATCCGGTTCAATTCATTTAATATCAGAAGATTGCCGTTGCAGTGACGCAGCAGCCTATCCAGGCCGCTGTCGAAATGAAGGAAGGACAGGAGTGAGATCAGGTCCGCGCTCGTCTCATGAAATGACGCGTAGTCTGCTTGTCTGAGTCCCTTTTCGGGCACGTCAATCAGCGAGAAGAGTATAGCGTGGCCGACTTCATGGGCGATGACATCGAAGTTGAGCGCGAACGGGTGCGCCTGACCGTCCAAACCCCGGTCCTGCCCTAACTCGAGGAAGCCATAGCCCGACTGAGCATTATTCCAATCGATCCGGGGAATAATCTCAAGCCGCTCGTAGGTTTCTGCAAAGTGCCAAACGGTAGGTCTACCGATATAGCTCTCCCAGATATCTAAGACCCGACTTACCGACGCAAACGCGTGAGCGGCAAGAAAACGCCTAGAATTCAACGGTATTTGATCGAAGTGTCCGTCGAAAGCTGGTTCTGCGGGTGGAAAGACCTCGCCGACGAAAGGCGGAAGGTAGGGATATTCGTATGGCTCCTTAGCAAGGAGTGGATCGCGGACATAGATGCGGTGATCCTCTGGACCTACTCGTATTTGATCGGGCGGAGTCGAAATCCACACTGTCTCGGGTGTCTCGTAGCCAGCGACGTATGGTGCCTGCGGATAAATTCGAAAGCGTGTCCCGAGGACGCGACTGCCAGGGCCTCCGCGGTCGACCGTCCCAATCTGCTCGGCATGTTCCCCCATGGCTAAAAAGCCTATACCCAGGATCAAGCCACGTAAATTTCTCCGTTCGATGTAGGCGTATCCAACGCTGCCGCCGATCGAGTTTGACCATGTCCAAGCGTCAGGCCGGCATCCTCGAGATCGCGGTCGAAGGCCGCCGTCAGGGTAAAGTCCGGAACGGCGGGTGGCGCAACGACACCCGCCCGCAGAAGCTGCAACGCACCGAGCGCGTCTGTCCTCTTCTGCTCAACAAAAATAGATTGTATGCGCGCCTGAAACGCTGCGGCCGTGGGCTCGTCTTCCGACTTCAGTGCGCCCTCGATGACCCTGGTAAGTGTGCGATCCCGAAAATTGAGATTTCGGGCGATGAGTTCCATGCTGGCCGCGAGATCGACAGGTATGAGCCCGCGGCGATGAGCGGCGCGAATGGTCATCCTCAAATCAATCAATGACGAGGTCAGCGGTGCGAAATTCACCACCTCTGGCCCATGCAGAACAGCGACAGCGTCATCCGGAGCCAACGGATATCGACGGTACCATCTATAGATTAGGCCGCTACCTTGCATGTAGGGAAAGAGTTCGGCGGCACGCAGCGCACCCATGCTGGCGGCGCCAACGACTGGAATTCCGAGGCTAAGCGCCCAAAGGATCTCTTTGTGTCTGACAGCTGGTTCGCTCTGGAAGCCACCGTCGATAATGAGGATTGCGGCAGGATCGAACCGATGCACAGCTAATACGATTGACCCCTGAACCGCCGGTGGAAGAAAGATTGCGTCAAGGACGCTCGACCCCTCTGCGTGCGATATGGTGGGGCCGGTGAAAATAAGCCTGGGTTTCATGCAGTCAGCTTTCAAGCAGCGGCTGTAGCGCTGGAATGACGATCCGGACAACGCTCAGGCCGGTTAGAGGCTCGGTCTCCAGCCGGATCAGGTTGACGTCTCTGATGTGGCTGCTTTCGAGCAATGCGAGGAGGGGGGGGAGGCCATCTTTGACGCCCTCGGTCTCCGGTTTCGACAGCTTCAGAAAGCTCTGAGTGCGAGGGCCCTCTGCGATCAGCCGCCGATGGGCAGCGATCATCTGCCAGTCCGGGTACTTCGGGTAAACCGCGCGGGTCATGTCGTCACGAGCGCCCGAGATGGCCGCCAGACGTGATTGCGCCGCCTCGAGAATGGCGTGAGCTATCGCTGCGGCAGGATCCAGGCTTGCGGCCGATCCGATGGCTGGATGGGGCAGCAGTGCCTCTTGTCCCTCCACGTCCTCCATCAAATGGCAGCAGATCGTCGCTATGCCGATAGGTGACGGTGCTTGCCAGAGGCCGACGATCAGCCCCTTGGCGCTCAGGGTTTCCAGGAACTCGCAGACCGCAGCATCATCAATCGTCGCCGGATCGATGCGGTTGCGTTGGAAGAAGCCATGAATGCGGTTCGCGCGGGCAACTGCATCCCGTTCGACGCATTCGAGAATTCCGTGCGCGATCGCATCCGTCTCAACGAAGGATGCTGCAAGGCCAGTCGTCGATGCTGCGAAGATCCCGTCATATGGCTGCGGCGGAACCGTGTAGGCGGTGTGCACGAGTTCGAGCGGAACCATGCTGCGACTGCCGTCCATCAGATTGGTGGCCTCCACCCACGCGATCTCCTGATCGTGCCAATCAGGGGGTGCGCCGTCCCGAAGGTGCCTGGCGAAACGGCCAGCCGCGATGGACAACGAACTGGCCGACGCGACGACAGATTCGAAGCGGTCGACGCGCTCGGCGAAGTAGGCCTCGGCAGCCTCTAAAATGGCCGAAATTGCAGCTTGGGTCATGGTGCCGCCCTTGCCTTGCGAGACGGCATTGGAGAGGGAGAACGGCCTCACTACCTGCACCACGGGGACGCCGATGCGGTCGAGACCAGTGATATCGGCGATCCGCGTGATGCCCAAAGCGCCGCGCATCGCCATCAGTCTCGCCAGCGCGTCTTCCGGCAGCGGGCCCGAACGCTCATATCGATCAGGGAGCGGGGTCGGAATTTCTATCCTTGTCACTTGGCGCGCCCGTGCCGTGGCATCGGCTCTGGATTGACGATCAGCGCGGCATTCGGGTTGAGGCGGGTCTTCGCTGCATCGGCGCACTCGCGGTACAACAATCCCAGCTCCGGGGAGAGGCCCGACCACAGCAGAGCGTCGTAGGTGGTAAGCAGAAGCGGCACCGCATTCTGTTCTGCGGCGACGGCTAAGCTCATGCTGAGTGCGCTCACGATTTCGTCAGGAGGAGCGCCCTTCTGGAACAGAAGATAGGCTTTGCGGCGGTGAAGATCGGCGAGCCAATAACGCTGGCCGCTTCGCTCGACCTCGCTTGTCGCCAGCGATATCAACTCTAATCCCTCGCAGGTCTCGCCATCGAGCGCGAGAGTTTCAGCGAGCATTCCGCAGTAGACAGGATAGTCCTCCGGTGTCTGGCGCTCGTGGTGAGCGGCAAGACCCTGTCGCATCAAAGCGATGCCCTTACCAGGATCACCGGAGACACCGTCGCACCATCCCTCAAGTATCTGGGTTGTAGCGACAAGTGAGGGGAAGATGTAGCTGCCCGTGATAGAGCGGATCTCGCCTACGACGTTTCGGAGCGCGGAGATATCCCTGCGAAAATAATGCAACATCGCCTGGTTAACGCAGGCATGTGCGATACTGCCCGCGTGACCCAATTGATGTGCCCAGGATCTCGCCTCCTCGGCCGATCGCGTCGCGCTTGCGGCTCGCCCCGTGAACCATAGCGACAGCGACCGATGTGCCAAGCCGCAGACGCGGGCGTCATGTCCTCCAAACAACGTGGTGTCCTCTCCCCTGTCGACACTGTCGTAAAGAGAGAGGCCCGCGTCCACCGCTGAAATGCAGCTCTCATGCCGTGCGAGATAGAAGTCTATGGTCCAGACGCAGTGCCGCGTCTGAAGTTGCACTTCGCTATCCTCGACATCCCGAAGTTCGTCAAGGACGGCCCGCGCTCGCTCACCGTCGACATCGGTCCCAGTGAACCACCACCCCCAGTAGAGCGGAAACCATTTGGCCCGCTCAGCTAAAGGGCGTCTTCGGGCAAGGTCGACTCCATCCTGATAGAGCTTCTGGGCAGGAGGAGAGTTCGGCCCCTCGGCACTGGTCAACACCGGACCGAGTGCAACCATTGCGGAGAGCCGGAGGATCTCCCGTGGCTGGGGCTCGCTGAGGCTATCGCAAAGGGCCAGGGCGTGGTCGAGAAGTTGGCGGGCCTCGACCAATGCCGATCGAGAAAACCCGTCCTTGCCAGCCACGATTAGCAGTTCGATTGCGTTCTCCGGCAGGCCGGCCCGCTCGGCAAGGACTGCGAGCTCGGCAGTTCCAATCCACGGAGCAATTCGCCGATCGCGGTCGACAGCGTTGAACAGCGTGCGTTGAAGGCCCTGTCGCCTTTTGCGCAGCAGGGAATTGTAGATTGTCTCTTGGATCAAGGCATGTCGGAATTCGTAGGCCGGCCGGCCGGAAGGTCTAATGCGCCTGAGGAAACCAGCATCGCTTAGAGCCTCCAGTGCGTCGCCGATCGTCTCCTGCTCCAACTCGGGCAACAACACTACGAGCAGTGCCTGGTCGAACCGATTGCCAGCAACCGCTGCGGCCTGCGAGATATCCTTGGCAAGGCCCAAGGATCCCAGTCTGGCTTCAACCACGCTCTCAAACGTGGACCCATGAGACTGCGAGATGGTCCGAGCCAGCTTGTCCGCTGCGGGGCCGGCGGCCTCAGCCAACCATTGGCATGTTTCTTCGATATAGAGAGGTATGCCCCCGGTTATTCGCCCAATGGTGTCGAGAAGCTCCGTCTGATCGGTATCCCTGCCCGATGGCCATAGATTGGTAATCGCCTTCCGCGCCTCCTGCTGATCGAGCGGGGACAACCCAATGTGCCGGAAGCCATGCGCTTCTGATCGGCGGGCCGACGATCCGCGCCGAGCTGTGACGATCAAAAGGGCGGGATACTGAGGGACAATACGCACGACTTCCGCGAGCAACTGCCAGGAGGTCGGATCGATCCAATGCACATCTTCGACCGCAACGACGATGGGACCGCTTGCGCATAGCGCCTCTAGGCTTCGACGGATGGCCCAGTGGGTTCTCTCGCGGATGGTCTCGAGATCCGCGTCCTGCAGGGCCGGGCTGGCTCCCTTGGCTCCTAGCAGGAAGGAGAACAGATCGGCCACACCGGCATCGGTGATGCCGAGGCGTCGAAGCTGTTCGGCGATCGCGGCAGATGTTGGCGGGCCTGTGGCTTGCCCGACGCCTTCAGAAAGAGCCTGCAGCAGGGGCAGCAACACGGAGCGATCACCGCCAGGCGAGCACTGGAAGAGCAGCAGTTGTGCTCGTTCTCGACGTGTCGTCCTTCGAACCTCATGGACAAGGCGAGATTTGCCGACGCCTGGCTCGCCCTCGATGAAAAGGGCTTCGCCCTGCCCCGAAACTGCGTTGGCCCATAGGTCCGAGATCACGCTCAGTTCTTCAGCGCGCCCCACAAGCGGGCTTGTCAGCCGTCCAAATGCGAAAAAGCGATCAACTTGCCGCTTGTGGCGGAGTGCGCGCCAGACCCGCTCCGGCTCAACAAAGCCTTTGACGGTGCGGGCTCCGCGGAAAACGAACGCATGGGACCGACGCGCCAGGCTCCTCGTCTTGTGTGACGTGAGAACGGTGTTCGGGTCGGCGATGCCTTGCAGCCGAGTAGCCATGGCGAGCGCAGGTCCCGTGACATGGTCGGGGATCGCCTGTTCTGGTCCTCCTTGGATCAAGCTCACCGACGTCGCAATGCCGACGCGAACCTGCAGGTCGGGCCTGCCGCTCTCCCGGCCGACGCGCCTGCATGCCTCCACGATGTCCAACCCAGCGCCAACGGCGAGTGCTGCCGAGTCCCTGGCGTCGATCTCTGTCGGGAAGAGTGCCACACCACCGTCGCCGGCTTCGACCGTGACGACGCCAGAATTGGATACGATCGCCTGCCGAACAGCGTGTTGGAACGCCGACATCAGGTCCTGGACGTCCTCCATGTCCAGAGCCGTGAGCAGATCGGTTGATCCGACAAGATCGTAGCAGAGAGCGGTCAAAATCCGCCTCTCGTGCGGCACTTCCGCCTGTGGGCTGCTCACCGCCATATTGCGATGTCCTGGCTGATGGCCTGACTGAATCGGCTTCCGCTAGAATCCTGCCACTGACATAGTCCGGGGCCCGCGGAATAAACATGTCGTTAGGGGGGCAACCCGGCCAATTATAGCCGAACCGGAGAAATGACTCACCACGTTCATATGGCCGGTCTCGGGCGACCTCGCTGGTCTGGGCTGGCCCGGGGAAGGGCCGGATCTGGCCGGTTCGGTCGACGTCCGGTTTCGCGCCGCCGGCGCGATGACCGCAATTGGCGGGAGTCGGCCGGGCGGGTGCTTTCGCCTCGGCATGACATCGCGGCCGTCGCGCAGCTCAAAGAGCTCCCAACGCTCTATGCGCTGCCAGCGAATCAGCGCTTTCGAAGCTGGTGTCGAACCGCTCGCAGATGGCCCGTAGCGGCTCCATCGTGCCATTCCGACGGTCGGTCTGCAGGCTAAGTTCGGCTAGGTTGGTCGCGGCGCGCAACTCAAAGCTGAGGGCGCCGCTTTGCTGCGCGATACGCACCGCCACCTCAAACGCCCGCTCGGCGCCTTGCGCATCGCCCACGTGCCGCCGAACCAGGCCAAGAACGCGCACCAGTTCGGCACTGCACCAGCGTTCGTCCCGCTGGTCGGCGTATTCCAGAGCCTTAGCTATGCTGGTGCTGGCGAGGTCGAGACGGTCATGAGCCAAAGCCATCTCCGCAAGCATCGCGAGACGGATCGGAAAATGAGTGCGGAGGTTGCATGCGGCGAGCTCATCGATCGCCCTGCGCATTCTCTCAACTCCGTTAGCATCGCCCCGCGCGGAGTCGATCGCGGCCTGATAGAAGCGTGCGGATGGCGGCCAGGTGTCGATCTGGCGCAGGGCGAGCTTCTCGACGAGCCTTGTCACTTGCTCCTGTGCCAGATCGAGCAAGCCGCACCACAGCGAAACCGGAACCGCCGCCATCGCCAGAGAATGCGTGTAGGACACGGCGTGGTCGAGCGCTGCCCCCGCTTCGACCGCGTCCCTTGCTACCGCCAAGGCACCACGATGATCTCCTATCACCCAGGTCGTCACTGCCAGGTAGTTGCGGATGGCGATGAACCGATCGAGCTGGAAGCGTGAGGTGCGAGACCGGTTGGCGATCGTCGCGTGCTCGCGGGCAAGGGTCGTCAGGCCCGCGTGCCCACGTTCAATCTCGCCGCAATAAAAGCGCGTCGTGAACTCGTGACGATCCGCATCCGGAGCGGCGGATCGCTCGCCGGTAGTCTCGATGATCCCGCGAAGCTGGGCGACCGTCGATAGCACATCGCGATGACGGCCGGAAAAGGCCTGGACGCCGATGAGACCCAGGGTGGCGCGAAGGCGATATTCGACGTTGCCGAGTTGATCGGCCATGCGCTGACCTTCCTGTAGAGCCGCTTCAACCTCCGCGCCGAGGCTGCTGGAAAAACAGCCGTTGATGGCGTGCGCAGCGACCAGCTTCAGTTTGAGTATCGAATCGCAGAAGGGCAGTCGCTCGATGGCATCCAAAGCCGCTTTGACGCGCATCCGGCATTCGACGACCGACGAAAATTCATTCCAGAAGGTGACGGCGGCCGCAGTCAGCCGCACCCCGAGTTCCGCGTCTCCTCCAAGTGTGAATGCCCAGTCGATGGCGCGGCGTAAGTCATTCGCCCAGTGTCCATAGCGAGCAGTCCAGTCCTCCCGGGTTCTCCAACCCCAGTCGGCTTCGGCCGCCTCAAATAGGGTGAGGAGGTAGCGCGCATAACTGGCCATTGCCGTCTGCTGTTCGCCGCCTGCGCGAAGGCGTTCACTGGCAAAGTTGCGCGTGCTGTCGAGGAGGCGGTAGCGCCGGCGCCCATTATGATAGCTGACGGACAGCAGCGACTTTGCAGCAACGCTTTCCAGCCAGGTCGCGATGTCCTCCGGCGCAGCAGGATCACCGCAAACGCCGACCACATCTTCCAGCATGAACTTTCCGCCGAATACCGACAGATGGCGCAACAGACGGGCTTCCCGCGCCGGAAGCAGCCTGTAACTCCAATCCAGCGTCGCCATCAGCGTCATATGGCGGGCCGTTGGAGCGCCCCCCTGCGACGCCAGCGGCTCGAAGCTGTGCTCCAGCAAGCCAAGCAGCGCCGCGGGGCCATCAATGGACAACCTCGGCGCCGCCAGTTCGATCGCGAGCGCTATGCCGTCCAGGCGCCGGCTGATGGCGGCCAGCACGGGCAGGTCAGCCTTGTTCAACCGATAGCCATGGATCCCCGCGCGCCGGACCAGAAGCTCGACTGCCGGGAAGCTCATCGCCGCTGCGGTGTCCGCTTCATTCTCCTCGGCAGGGCAGGCGAGCGGTGCGAGGCGATAGACCGACTCCCACCTGCACCGCAGCGGCTCTCGACTGGTCGCGACGACAAGAAGCTTGGGAAGCGCATGATTCAAATGGTCTGCGACGGCCGCCGCAGCGCTCAGCACATGTTCGCAATTGTCGAGCACCAGCAGCATGTCCCGATTACGCAACGCTTCGACGAGTCCGGCGAGGACATTGACGAGATTGCTGTCCAGCCCTGCCGCGATGGCAACCGCCGGGGCGACGAGTTGCGGATCCTCGATCGTCGCGAGGTCGATAAAGCACACGCCGTCTTTCAGCCGTTCGTCGATTTGCCGTGCCGTTGCAATCGCAATGCTCGTCTTGCCGACGCCCGCTGGCCCAGCGATTGTGAGGAGCCTCGTCTCCGCGAGCGCGCCGACGATCTCCGCCTTGACCTCATCCCGCCCGATCAGCATCGGTGCGACCGGCAGCTCCCCTAAACTGCTTCCGGCAGGATTGGGGAGAACCGACCCGGCAGACGGGTCCAGGACGCGGACCGGCGCGACGAACCGGTACCCGCGGCCAGGCACGGTTGCAATGTAGTTCAAACCGGTCTGCCCTTGCGAAAGGGCGCGCCGCAGCGCGGCGATGTTGACCTTCAGATTGGCCTCATGGACGAAGATGTTCGGCCATGCGAAGCGAATGAGCTCGTCTTTCCTGACGACATCGCCGGGTCTCCGCACCAGTGCATGCAGTAGATCGAGCGCGCGGGATCCCACCCGGACCGGCGTCTCGCGGTGCAGCAGCAGTTGATGATCGGGAATGAAGCGGCATTCGCCGAAGCAGAATATCCTGCCGTCAATGCTGTCTGACCGCTCCATGATCTCTGCCGCCCCCTAAGGGCGGGCGTCGTCACCCGCCTGTGTCGCCAGACCGCTTTTCCCTGTCCCACGATTGCCGGCACGAGGTGCAGCACGGCGGTTCGACATGTGCATTATCAGATTCTTTTTACCGCTTTTTACCACCGGAGACGCGGTCGCGGTGGTAGTCGATTTTCCTAGCCAACACGCGGCCGTCCCGGCTCCAGCACAGCTGGGACAGCATGTGCCGGTCAACTGAAGATCGCCTCGAACGCCGCAGGGGAAACGGCCCATGCGCCGCCCCGCGCCGGCGGATTTGATCCGAACCAATGGCAACCCGACCAGGACAAGGCTGCGAATACGATGCCCCGCTCCTGCAACACCCTGACTCTCTCGGATGCAAAGCGGATGCTCGAGGCGGGCGAGTCCAAGGCCGTCGCCCTCGGCATCGCCTACAACATCGCGGTCGTCGATGCTGGCGGGGCGCTTATCGCCTTCACACGGCAGGACGGCGCCCTGATCGGCAGCATCGACCTCGCCATCGGCAAGGCGGTGACGGCCCGTCTGTTCGACAAGACGACCGCCTATCTGGCCGAGCTTGCTCAGCCCGGCGCGCCACTCTTCGGGATCGGGCAGAGCAATCACGGCCGGGTCGTAACCTTTGGTGGGGGCCTGCCGGTCCGGATCGACGGCGCCATCGTCGGGGCGGTTGGAACCAGCGCCGGATCGGTCGAACAGGACATCGCCGTGGCGGAGGCCGCCGCGGCCGCAGTCAGTGACACCTGAACTTCTGAGAGAAGGGGAAGCCCATGAAAGCGGCCCGCATTCTTGAATACAACAAACCGCTCGTCCTGGAGGACATCCCGGTTCCGGAGATCCAGGCAGACGAAGTGCTGGTCAAGGTCAAGGCCTGCGGGATGTGCCGATCCGATGTTCTGCTGGTCGACGGGTTTTTCCAGGGCTATGGCGATATCCCGCCGCCGGTGATCCCAGGCCATGAGATCACCGGCACGATCGAGAAGATCGGCAGCGTCGTTCCCAAGGCCGCGAGTTTCGAGGAGGGCGACCATGTGGTGGTCTCGCCCGGATGGGGCGACGGAGTCTGCCGCCATTGCCAGGTCGGCAACACGCACATCTGCCCCAATGTGCGCTGGCCCGGCTTCGGCACCTATGGCGGGTTCGCGGAATACATCCCGGTTCCGGCGCGCTACGTGATCAAGGTGGCGAAGCACCTGAAATTCGAGGAGCTCGCTCCACTCACCGATGCCGGGCTGACGCCCTATCGAGGCCTCAAGAAGATCCGCAATGCCGGCGGGCTCGGGCCCGATCGGGTGATCGGCGTGTTCGGCGTCGGCGGCCTCGGCGCCTATGCGGTCCAATATGCCAAGCTGCTCGGCGCCGGCGCGACCGTCGTCGCATTCGCCCGCAATCTCGACAAGCTTGCGATCGCGAAGAACTACGGCGCCGACCATATCATCAGCGTCAAGGGCAAGTCCGCCGACGATGTCGGAAAGGAGCTGAAGAAGGCCACCGGACAGAACAAGCTCGACGCCATCATCGATTGCGTCGGCGCGCCGGAGATGGTGCAGCTGGGGTTCGCCCTGCTGGCGATAAGTGGCCACTACGCGGATGTCGGTTTCGTCGGTGACCGCATCGACGTCCCGCTGTTCCCGCGCGTGTCGGGTGAACAGACCTTCCACGGGTCGTTCTGGGGCAACAACGCCGATCTCAGCGAGGTCATGGCGCTCGCGGCCGAAGGCAAGATCCAGCACACGATCGAGACCATCGGCTTCGAGCAGATCAACGAGTACCTGAACCTCCTGCGGGACAACCGCGTCGTCGGCCGGGCCGTGGTCAGGTTCTGATGGCCTGAGCGAGCAAGAACCAAAGGAAGAAGATCATGACCCAGCACGTCCTGTTCATCGTCACCAACGCGGCCGTGATCGGCCCGCACAGTCGCAAGACCGGCTTCTTCTTCGCCGAGGTCGCTCATCCCTTCGACGTGCTCGACAAGGCGGGGATCGCGGTGGAGTTCGCTTCGCCTGCCGGTGGATGGACGCCTTACGACGCGTATGACGAGAAAGATCCCGCCCAGAAGGAGTTTCTCGAGAGCAAGGCCTTCCGCCGGCTGAATCACAGCCGCAGGCTGTCCGAAGTGGACACCGCCGATTACGACGCCATCCTGGTGCCTGGCGGGCTTGGGCCGATGGTCGACATCCAGCGCAATGCGGCCGTCCAGCATGCCATCGTGCGGGCCTGGACCACGGGCAAGCTCGTGACCGCCGTTTGCCACGGCCCGTGCGCGCTGATCGGCGTGGACCTCGGTGATGGCTCGCCCTTCGTGCGCGGGAAGCGGCTCACCTCGTTCTCGAAGAAGGAAGAGTACGACTATGCCCGCGATGACGTCCCCTACGAGCTGGAGGACGCATTGAGGGCGGAGGGCGCCGACTACTCGTCGGCATCGAACTGGCAACCCCACGTCGTCGTCGACGGCCGCCTCATCACCGGCCAGAACCCCGCTTCGGCGGGGCCGCTGGCGAAAGAGCTGCTTGCCGCCCTCAAAGGGTGAACCGGCGGGATGCGGGCTCAGGCATTCGGCGTGCGGTTTGAACCCGCACGCTCGAAGCCTGGCCGCTCGAAGAAGCCCCACCTGCCCATTTCACCGGGAGCTGCGCGTGACGCAATCGCCGTCCAAGATCACCGCCATCCTGACCGCTCGCCCGGGCAGGAGCGCTGAGCTCAGAGCGCTGCTCGTCGGCATGGCGCCGCAGTGCAGGGCCGAACCCGGCAACCTTCGTTGGGACGTCTGGCGCGACTCGTCGAACGACGATCGCTATGTGCTTGATGAGCTGTATCGGGACGCTGCGGCCGTCGAAGCCCATCGAAACTCACCGCACTATCAAAGCTACCTGGCCAATGTCCCCGAGCTGGCCGATCGGATGGCCGTGGTCTCGGAGGCGGTGGAGGTCGGATAGCTCGGAAGGCACCGAAGCCCGGCAACCCTGCGGCTTGGAGAAAGAGGACGAGCATGGTCGAGGTTGTGCAAGCGTTCGATCGCGAGCGCATCGCGGAGCTGCCGACGGATGACCCCCTGGCACTTGAAACCAAGCTGGCGACGGCGCGTGCCCTGTTCCAGGACCGCGCCGCGTGGCTGCAGCCGCATGAGCGGATGGCCGTGCTGCACAGGCTCGCGGGCCTTGTCGAAGCGCGGCGCGAGTCCTTCGCCACGCTGATCGCGCGCGAAGGCGGGAAGCCATACTCGGATGCGCTGGTCGAGACCGACCGGGCGATCGACGGCATCCGCAATGCCGCGGACCTGCTGCGCAGCCGGGGCGGCGTCGAAATTCCCATGGGCCTGACCCCGGCGAGCGAGAATCGCCGCGCCTGGACGATCAAGGAGCCGATCGGCGTGGTGGCGGCGATCTCCGCCTTCAACCATCCGCTCAATCTCATCGTGCACCAGGTCGCGCCCGCCATCGCCACGGGCTGCCCGGTCATCGTCAAGCCGGCCATGGCGACGCCGCTGTGCTGCGTCGAGCTCGTGAAGCTCGTCCACGATGCCGGGATGCCGGAGGGCTGGGTGCAGACGCTGCTTCCGGAAAGCCGCGACCTGTCCGAAGCCTTCGCCACCGATGCCCGCGTCGCGTTCCTGAGCTTCATCGGATCGGCGGCTGTCGGCTGGCGGCTGCGCTCGATCCTGGCGCCCGGGACGCGCTGCGCGCTCGAGCATGGCGGCGTCGCGCCTGTCATCGTCGACCGGGGCACCGATCTCGATGCAATCATCGAGCCGATCGCCAAGGGCGGCTACTATCACGCCGGCCAGGTGTGCGTGTCGGTCCAGCGCATCTTTGTGCATTCCGATATCAAGCAGGAGTTTGTCGACCGCTTTGCCGCGCGGGTCGGGCAGTTGCGCGTCGGCGATCCGACCCGCGCCGACACCGAGGTCGGCCCACTGATCACACCGAAGGAAACGGAGCGGGTCGAAAGCTGGATCGCCGAGGCCGTGGCGGGGGGCGCGCGCCGGATCGGCGGCGAGCGCTTCAGCAGGACGATGCTGAAGCCCGCGGTACTCGTCGATCCGCCGCGCGACGCGAAAGTCTCGACGCACGAGATCTTCGGGCCGGTTACATCAGTCTATGGCTATGACCGGATCGACGAGGCGATCGGCGCCGCCAACTCGCTGCCCGTCGCGTTCCAGGCCAGCATCTTCACGCGTGATCTCGATGTCGCCTTCGACGCCGCCGAACGGCTCGACGCCTCGGCGGTGATGGTGAACGACCACAGCGCATTCCGCACCGACTGGATGCCCTTCGCCGGCCGGCGCGAATCCGGCTACGGCGTCGGCGGCATTCCCCACACGGCGCGCGAGATGACGGCGGAGAAGATGGTCGTCTTCAAGCGATAGGGGCGGTCGTCGGTTCAGGGCGCCCCCGATATGCACCGAACACTCCGCGCGCCGAGGTCGGCGAGGCGGCTCACGACGGGACGAGGCGGACGGCAAGCCGGATGAGAGGACATCGGACGACACGCTGAGCGGATCCGCGCAGCCATCAGCAATGGAGGCAGGGATGCTGGACAAAGCCTATCGCGGTCAATGCGCCGCGGTGACGGTGCATTGCACGAATGAAGCACAGCGGCGCAAGCGTGGCTTCACGCTGTTCGCGCTGGCGCTCGGCAGCTTCTGCATCGGCACGTCCGAGTTCGCGAGCATGGGGATTCTGCAGCTGTTCTCGGCGAGCCTCGGCATCGACATCCCCACGGCGACGAATGCGATCGCGGCCTATGCCTTCGGCGTGGTGGTCGGCGCTCCTCTGGTGACGCTGGTGGCGGCGAGGCTGAACCGGCGGACGCTGCTACTGTGCCTCATGGGGCTGTTCATCCTCGGCAACGTCCTGTCGGCGGTCGCCACGGATCTCGGCATGTTCGCCCTGGCGCGCTTCATCAGCGGCATGCCGCAAGGGGCCTATTTCGGCGCCGGCGCCGTGGTGGCGTCGTACATCGTCGGGCCCGGCCATTCGGGCAAGGCGTTCGCGCTGGTCATGACCGGGCTGACGATCGCGACCATCATCGGCTCGCCGCTGGCGACCTTCCTCGGTCAGACCCTCGGCTGGCGGAACACCTATTTCACCGTCGCCGCCCTGGCCGGTCTGGGCTTCCTGGCCCTGTGGAGCTGGGTGCCGCGGACGGAGGCGCTGCACGGCGGCCCCGTGGTGCAGGAGCTGGCCTCCCTGCGCAGGCCGGCCGTCTGGGCGATGATGCTCGTCGCGGCGCTCGGCGTGGCCAGCATCTTCGCCGTCTACACCTTCATCGGCCCCTTCGTCACCGATGTGGCAACGCTGGACCAGGTCTGGATTCCGGTCGCGCTGGCGCTGTTCGGCGTCGGCATGACCGCTGGCAACCTCATCGGCGGACGGCTTGCCGATACCCACCCCACGCGAGGGCTGATCGTGGGCCTCGGCTGTGCCCTGATCGTGCTCGCACTGCTGGCGGCCGGCGGCGGCAATGTCTTGATCCTGATGCCGGCGCTATTCGGCGTCGGCGCGACCATGATGGTCGCCATCCCCACGATCCAGGTCCGCCTGACACGCTTCGCTCCGGAGGCGCCGACGCTGATGGGGGCCATGAACCTCGCGGCGCTCAACGTCGCGAACGCCATCGGCGCCTGGGCGGGCAGCCTGACCATCGCCGCCGGCTACGGCCTGCTTTCCGCCGTATGGGCGGGTTTCGGGCTGACCCTTCTTGGCCTTCTCGTCTTCGCGCTCACCCTGCCGAAGGCACCCCAGCTCGCGCCCGCATGACCCGCACCCTCGCGGAAAGGATTGGCTAAGCTGGTGCGTGTCATAGACTGATGCATCGATGCCGGACGATGCCACGCACCAGCCTGAGCACGGGCCGATACGGAGTCCACACCATGGCGATCAGCGACGATCGGCGAGAGCAGACATATCCGACGCTTTCGGCTCTCCAGATTGGCACGGCCCGGCGCTTCGCAAGCGGTGAGCCGCGCCGCTTCGGCCCAGGCGATGTCCTCTATGAGATCGGCACCCGCAACGTCCCTGCCTGGCTGATCCTCGAAGGCTCGGCCGACGCGCTGCAGCGCGGCGCAGCCGGCAGGTCGTCGGTGATCGCCACCTACATGCCCGGCCAGTTCACCGGCGAGACCAATCAGTTGTCGGGGCACGCGACCCTGGCGTCGGTGGTTGCGGGCGAGAAGGGCGTGCTGGCGATCCCCTTTGATGCCGCGCATCTTCGCGCCCTTGTCATCGGGTCGGCAGATCTCGGTGAAGCGATCATGCGCGCCTTCATCCTCCGGCGCGTATCGCTGATCGAGGAAGGGCGGATCGGCGGCGCGGGGTCGGTTCTGGTTGGCCGCCGGGATGCCGCCGACATCGTCAGGCTGTCCGGATTCCTGACCCGCAACGGCTATCCCCACGCCATTATCGCCGCCTGCGAGACCGAGGGGCGCGAGCTGGTCGAACGGCTCGGCATCGCCTTCGAAGACCTGCCGTTGATGATCTGCCCGAACGGCACATTGCTGAGAAATCCGAGCGATGCAGACGCGGCGTCCTGCCTCGGCATCATGCCGGATCTCGACCCGAAGATCGTCTATGACGTGGCGGTCGTCGGAGCGGGGCCGGCCGGGCTGGCCACTGCCGTCTATGGCGCGTCCGAGGGGTTGTCCGTCCTCGTTTGCGATTCGCGGGCCTTCGGCGGCCAGGCGGGCGCATCCGCCCGGATCGAGAACTATCTCGGATTCCCGACCGGAATCTCCGGACAGGCTCTCGCGGGCCGTGCCTTCAACCAGGCGACGAAGTTCGGTGCCGAGCTCGCGATTCCGCTTACGGTCGGAAAGCTGTGCTGTCATGGAGCCGATGCGGACGCTCCATTCTCCCTCGAGCTCAGCAATGGATGTACCGCGCGGGCGCGTTCCATCGTCATTGCGTCGGGAGCGCGCTACCGTCGGCCGGATGTGCCCAATGTCGAAGAGCTGGAAGGGGCCGGCGTCTCCTACTGGGCGTCGCCGATCGAGGCGCGCCTCTGTGCCGGAGAGGAAGTGACCCTGGTCGGCGGCGGCAACTCGGCCGGCCAGGCCGTCGCCTATCTCGCGCCGCAGGTCCGGCACCTGCATCTCGTGGTCCGGCGACCGCTCGAGCAGACCATGTCCCAATATCTGATCGACCGGATCGCGGCGTTGCCCAATGTCGAACTGCATGTCGGCAGCGAGATCGTCGGCTTGCATGGCGATCGGGAGACAGGCCTGACCGGCGCCACGTTCCGTGACGCGCGAACCGGCGAGACCGAGCAGTGCGCGTCGCGCCACCTCTTCCTGTTCATCGGCGCCGATCCCAATACAGGCTGGCTCAACGGCTGCGTCGCGATCGACGGGAAGGGCTTCGTCCTCACGGGGGAACGCGCCGGCGACAGCGAGCGGCTGCCGCTGGAAACGAGTTGCCCCGGCATCTTCGCCGTTGGCGACGTCCGTGCCGGCTCGACCAAGCGGGTCGCCGCCGCCGTCGGTGAGGGCGCCGCCGTCATCGCGCAGATCCATTCCCTCCTGGCGCGAAATCAGGAGTGATCCCGAGATCGAGCCGCCTGCCATGAGGTCCGCTTCGGGGCCCTCGGGATGGCCGGTTTCGGACATCTTCGTCGGGCTTGGTTCTGCCGCGATGGGCGGGATCTTGCGGTTTCAGGCAGTGTCCGGTTTTGGAGCGCCCGGGATAAGGCGGCCTCCGGCCGGAATCTGGCAGGATAACGAGTGGTCGCCCTGCGGGCTTGCCGTCGCCACGTCCGCACTCCATGCCAGAGCGGCTCGTGTGCTGCCTCCCCACACAAATCCCTATTAGATTGACGATCTACAGCTTTGTGGGATAATTATTGGTAATTCTTGATAGATTGATCGAAATAAATTGTCGCACTCTGGTTGCTTGTTCCAGGGCCGCCGATAAGCCCTTCAGAGGGAGACGCTGAGACCCTTCGCCAATTACGGGGGTATCTGTGGACTATGCCGCTCTCGCCGGATCGGTTGGACGGACAGCTCTTGATGGGCTGGTCGTGGCGGCGCTTGTTCTGACGGCTTCGATCCCGGTCGCCCGGGCTGAAACCGTCGAAATCCGGCTCGAGCCGAACCAGACCATCCGGCAGATCTCTGAACGATATCTGGGCGATCCCGATCTCTGGCCGGAAATCCTCAAGGCCAGCGACCTGGCGTCAGTTGCCCAGCTCTCGCCTGGCCAGCCGCTTCGAGTGCCGGTGGATCTCGTCGCCGCCGCCATGCGCGCCCTCGAGCGCTGTGCCGACCAGATCAGGGTGGCGAACCTCGCGGGCGCCCAGCTGTTCGCGCCGGACGAGATCGGCAAAGCCGTTGATCTCTATGACCGCGCGCTCGGCCGTCGGGTCGAGCGCGCCTGGGGCGACGCCAAGGACCTCGCCCTCGAATCCCACTCGGAGGCCACGAAGGCTCTCACCCTCTCGGAAGAGCGGCGCGACGAGGCCGCCGAGGCGCTGCTGAGCGACCGCAACGGACAGGTCGAGGCCCAGAAGCCGAAAGATCTGGCATGGAACGACGCTCAGCTCCGCGCCGTGCTGGTGGAGGAAGAAAAGGTCCGCACCCTCTCCGACTCGACGGCGCAGCTGACCTTCCGCGATGCCAGCCGGCTCAGGCTCAGCGCCAATTCGAACGCCATCATCCAGGAAATGCGCTACGACCCGCTGACCCGGCACGAGGAGGCGAAGGTCAGCCTGGTCGAAGGCGACTTCTACGCCCTGCTCGGCAGCGACAGCGAGCGCACGAGCTTCGCCGTCGACATCCCGGAGGCGAAGGCCCGCATCGAATCCGGCGACTTCTGGGTCAGCAGCAACGCGTCCGGCGCCAGATTCACCAATTATGACGACCGTCCCGTCGCCGTCGCGGCCCGCGGCGAGACGGTGGTGCTCGGGCGGAACGAGGGGCTCGTCCTCTCCGACAAGGGCAAAGCCGGCGAGAAGCGCGCCGTGCTGGATGCGCCCCGGCTGTCCGCGCCGGCGAATGATGGCGTCGCCTATAACAGCGCGGCCGATCTCGCCTGGGCGGGCCCCAAGGATGCCGGAGGCTACTGGCTCGAGATCGCCTCCAACCAGTCGTTCGACACCATGCTGGTGTCCGAGTTCGGCCTGCAGAAACCCTCCTTCAGCGCCGAACGGTTGCCGCCCGGCGAGTATTACTGGCGGGTCTCCGCCCTCGACGCCTTCGGCCTGCCCGGCGAGCGCAGCGCCCCCTGGCGCTTCACCGTGGTGGTCGACAAGGTTGCGCCCTTCCTGCGGATCGACGCGCCGGGCGAGGGAGCGATCGAGCGCGACGCCGCCATCGAGATCCGGGGCGAGACGGAGCCGGGGACCGTCGTCTCGGTGAACGGCCGTCCGGTCGAGGTGAGCGCACTCGGGCGAATTGCGGCGCCGCTGGCAGCCAGCGAGGGAGAAAACCGCCTCGAAATCATCGCGGCCGACCCGGCCGGCAATGTCACCCGGTTAATGCGCAGCTTCAGCCACATGCCGGACCGGTCGGAGGCGGTCGTGCTGGACGCCTCGATACCTCGCGATCCAGCGGGCCGGATACTGGCCGGCGGCGACACCGTGTCCCTCGCCGGCCGCACGAAACCGGACTCACGGATCGATATCGTCGGCGCCGACGGCGCCCTGCGCGGATCGGCGGCCAGCGATCCGGCCGGCCGCTTCGCCCTCAACATCGCGCTCAGCGCCGACGAGGACTCGCTCTCGATCGTCGTCACCGCCCCGTCGGGCTTCAGCACCGCGCAGAAGCTCGACATCACGGTCGACCGCGAGCGGCCGACCATCACACTTTCGGAGGAATTGCCCCGGCTCACCGCCTCTGAAACCGTGTTCGTCAAAGGGCAGGTTGCCAAGGCCGGCGCGACGCTCCTTCTCAACGGCGGCGAGATCATGCTGAAGGACGGCGCCTTCGACGAGATCGTCAGCCTGCACGCCGGCGACAACCCGATCGAGCTCGTGGCCACCGACGGGCTCGGCAACACCGACGTTGCCCGGTTCACGGTCACGCTCGACGAGGAGCCGCCCCGGCTGGTCGCGGCCAAGCTCACGCCCGAAACCGGCGATGCCGGGTCCTTCGCGGCGATCGAGGTCCGCGCCTCCGATGCCTCGGGGCTCGCGGCGACCGCGCTTGCGACGGTGGGGTACGGGGCGGAGGCGGCCGACGGCGTGCTCCGGTTCAACCGCGCCACACAGACCTATCAGGGCTCGATTCCGGTTCCGCGCGGAGGGCTGAAATCGGCGGCGGTCAGGCAAGTCGAGCTCACGGACGCCGCCGGCAACCGGCAGTCATATCGCGTGGATTGAGCGGAGAGTAGCGAGGGAAGGCTTGGGCGGGGACGATGAGCAAGGCGGCGGGACACCCGAGGACAACAGCGTTCGGCATCGCCCTGTTTGTGTTGGCCGGGGCATGGGCGTCGCCGGCGCAGGCCGATGAGAGACCGTCCCTGATCACCTTCGGCCGGGATGCGCCCACCCGGGAAGGCGATTTCTACCGCGAGCAGACGATCTATGTCAGCGTGCCGGAGAGCTCGACCGAGCGGCTGTGGATCAATGTGTTCGATCCCGGGATCGGTCCGGAATTCGACCAGACGATGGGACCGGCCGGGGCGAACCGGACCCGCTATGCGGTGTTCGGCGGCACCGGTGCGTTCTGGGTTCCCCCGTTGGTTCCCGCCGTTCCGTCACCCGAACAGTCGGCTGCGGGCACACTGATCGCTGAGAAGACCTTTGGAGCGGAGCCGGAGGCGATCGGCCAGTGGCGGAATGTGGCTGTCGTCGATCCGCGCCAGGGCGAAGCCGTGGACGGGCGGCGGATCTTCCGCCTGCTGGTGCAGGGGCTCGAAGGGGCCGCCGGCAATGTCTACGACGTCGCGGTCAGCGCCCGTGAAACCCGGCAGGTGGCGCCCGAGGGGCTGGAGATCTTCGCGTACCGGCCGGTCGTCCGCGTCCCCGATCAGAAGACCTTCGCGCAGCTGCGGTTCCGCCCGCCGGCAGGGACCGACCGGCTGGTGGTCCACGGTTTCGATCTGGCCCACGGGACCCTGCAGCTGACGACCCCTTTCTCGTCGTTTCCGCTCAAGGCGTCCGGCCAGGACGAGTGGACGACGACCGAGGTCTCTCCCGTCCCGGGCACGCCGGGGGCGGTGGCCGCTCTCGATTTCGGCCGCGGCGTGGAGATGCCGAACGACGCCACCTTCATGATCGCCGATGCCGCGGGCGCGGCGGTGCGGTTCGAGCTTCCGGTGAAGCTGTGGCCGGCCCTCGTCCGCCCGAAGCCGGCGGTCGACCGGGTCGATCTCGCGGCCTGCGGGTCGGTCTCGTTCGATGCCGGCAGGTCGGTCGATCCGAAGGGGGGCCCGCTGGCCTACCGCTGGGACTTCGGCGACGGCGCCACCGCCGACGGTCCGCTGGTCCGCCACGACTATGCGGCGCCGGGCCGGTACCAGGCCCGTCTCGAGGTGCTCGGCTCCTCCGCCAGGATCGGCGACGGGGCCGCAACCGATGTGCCGGTCGACGTGCAGGTGCCGCCGGAAGCCCGCATCGCGTCCCTCGCATCCGCAGCGACGGGCGCCGAGGTCGCGTTCGACGGCAGCGGGTCGGTGGCTGGCAGGCTGCCGATCCGGCGCCTGACCTGGCACTTCAACGACGGAGCCACGCTCGCCGGCGCCAAGGTCACCCGGCGCTTCGACAAGCCGGGCCGGTATCTCGCCAGCCTGACGGTCGATGACGGCTCCCGCGAGCCTTGCGGCGCCGACACCGCGGAGGCCTCGATCGTCGTCAACACGACGCCGGTCGCCGTCGCCGGCCCCGGCCGCCGCGCCGCGGTGGGCGAAAGCATCGCCTTCGACGGCCGCCGGTCCTTCGATCCCGACGGCCGGATCACCGCCTATGCCTGGGATTTCGGCGACGGCACGGGCAGCACGGCCGCCGAGCCGCCCCATGCCTATGACAAGCCCGGCACCTACACCGTCGCGTTGGCCGTCACCGACGATGCCGGCCTGCCCAACTCGACGGCATCGGCCACGGCCACGATCCTGGTCAACGCTCCGCCGCTGGCCGTTGCCGGCCTCGACCGGGCCGCCGCCATCGGCGAGCCGCTGGTGTTCGACGGCTCGGCCTCCAGCGACCCGGATGGCCGCCTTGTCGCCTGGGACTGGGATTTCGGGGACGGGCGCAAGGGCACCGGGGCGCAGACGACCTACGCCTTCAGCCAGCCCGGCCTCTATCGGGTCAAGCTGACCGTGCGGGACGATTCCGGCACCGATTCGGCGACCAATGAAAGCACGCTCAGCGTGCGGGTGAACGCACCGCCGGTCGCGCTGGCCGGCGCCGATCAGCTGGTCACCGCCAGCGCCGTGACCTTCGACGGCACGGCCTCCACCGATGCAGACGATGCGATCGCGGACTACGCCTGGGATTTCGGCGACGGCAGCACCGGCAGCGGGCCCCGGCCGACCCATGTCTATGAGACCCATGGCCGATATCAGGTCCGCCTGACGGTGACCGACCGGTCGGGAACCAAGCTGAACGCGGCGGCCGACAGCCTGACCGTGGTGGTCAATGCCCGGCCGGTCGCCGACCCCGGGCCCGACCGGATCGTCGCCCCCGGCGAAAAGGTGGTGTTCGACGGCAGCCGCTCGCTCGACCAGGACGGCGACATCACCGACTACCGCTGGGATTTCCGCGATGGCAGCGTGGCGAAGGGCCGGGTCGTGTCGCACAGCTTCGCCCGGCCGGGGATCTATGACGTCAGGCTGGCGGTGGCCGACGACAGCGGCGATGCCGACGCCGTCGACTACAAGGAGGCCCGGATCACCGTCAACGCCGCGCCGGTCGCCGACCCGGGCGCCGACCGCATCGCCGCGCCGGGCGACGTGATCCGGCTGAGCGCCGCGAACTCCTACGATCCGGACGGCAAGATCGTCAGCTATCGCTGGGATTTCAGCGACAGCGGCAAACCCGTGTCCACCGCGCAGGTCGAGCGGACCTTCACCGAGCCCGGGCTCTACACCGCCCGCCTCACCGTGGCCGACGACAGCGGCGCGTCGAACGGCTTCGAGTCCCGCGAGGTCGAGATCGCGATCAACCACGCGCCGGTTGCCGACCCCGGCGACGATGGGGTGACCGAAAGCCTGGTCGTGTCCTTCGACGGCACCGCCTCGGTCGATCCGGACGGGGATGCCTTGACCTATCGCTGGGATTTCGGCGACGGGGCCTCCGCCACCGGCGCGACGGTGCAGCACACCTATGCGGGCGGGGGCACCTATCCGATCATTCTCGTCATCGATGACGGCAAGGGCTTGCGGAACTCGGTCGACCAAGCCGCCAGATCCCTGGTCATCCACAAGCCGCCGATCGCGAATGCCGGCGGCAACCGCGAGGTCTGCACCGGCGACGTGATCACCTTCGACGGATCGAAATCCGTCGATCCGCAGGGCGGCGCGCTACGCTACACCTGGGACTTCGGCGACGGGACCAGCTCCGGCATCGTCAACCCGACCAAGACCTATCGCAGCGAGGGGGTCTACCCGGTCACCCTGTCGGTGAAGGACAGCGCCAACCTGTCGAACAGCGACGGTGTCGACCGGGTGTCGGTCAAGGTCGATCAGGGCCCCTATGCCGATGCCGGCCCGGACATCGAAGCCTGCGCGATGTCGCCGATCGACTTCGACGCCTCGCGCTCCTTCGATCCGAACGGGACGATCAAGCGCTACGACTGGGATTTCGGCGACGGCAAGTCGGCGATCGGCGAGAAGCCGAACCATCTCTACGAACGGCCCGGCGACTACCGGGTGTTCCTGAAGATCGAAGGCCAGCGCTTCGGCAAATGCGATCCGCACTCCACCGACGAGATGTCGGTCCGGATCCTGCAGGGGCCGGTCGTCAAGATCGTCGCCCGGGCGGCGGCGGCGCTCGGCGACGTCACCTTCGACGGATCCGGCTCCGCCATGCCGGGCGGCAGGATTACCGGCTGGAGCTGGGATTTCGGCGATGGCAAGACCGCCGAAGGTGCGGTCGTCACGCACCGCTTCACCGAACCCGGCCGGAAGAAGGTCACCCTGGCCGTGACCAGCGATTCATCCTCGCCCACCTGCCAGCGGGTGGCCGGCACGCATGTCGTGGACATCAACGCGCCGCCCGTCGCCGTGATCACGGCGCCCGAGAGCATTTCCCAGGGTGAGGAGTTGCTGCTCGACGCCGGCCGATCGCATGATCCGGACGGGGCGATCGCCGCCTACAGCTGGGACTTCGGGGACGGCGAGACGGCGACCGGGGTCCGGGTCAACCATCGCTTCGGCGCTGCCGGCGCCCGCAAGCTGCGCCTGACGGTCGCCGACGAGGCCGGTGTGGAGAACTCCTCCGCGACGATCGAGCAGATGCTGATCGTGCGCCCGCCGCCCACGCCGGAGATCGACCTGCCGGCGGCGGCCTGCACCGGTGAGGATGTTCGTCTCGTCGTCGACGCCGCGGCGAAGCCGGCGGGCGGCGGCTGGCGTGACGCGGGTGAGACGAACGGGCCCCACAGCTTCGTCAGGCGGTTCGAGCACCCGGGCCGCTACGACGTGACGGTCATTCCCGATGATGGCCATGCCCTGGCCGTCAGCCGTCGGCCGCAGACCCGAATCCTGCACGTGAACCGGCCGCCGGTGCCGGTGCCGGGCCCGCAGCGCCTGGTCTGCCCGATGACCGAGGTCGTCTTCGACGGCACGTCGTCCTACGACGATGACGGCCAGATCATCCGCTATCGGTGGGATTTCGGCGATGGCGAGAGCGCCCAGGACGCGAAGGCCACCCATGTCTTTGCGCGGCCCGGGACCTACGATGTCGTGCTGACCGTCACCGACGATACGGAGTCGAGCTGCGCTGCCGCCAGCCGGTCGACGCGGGTGGTGGTCAATGCGCCGCCGGTCGCCGATGCCGGCCCGCCCTTCGAGGCCTTCGTCGGCGGCGCGGCGGATGCCGTGCTGCTGGACGGCACGGGGTCCAGCGACCCCGATGGCGGTGCCTTGACGCAGGTGTGGCGGCTCGGCGACGGCACGGTCGAGACCGGTGAGCGCGTCCGCCACCTGTTCCGGCGGACCGGCGAGATCCCGGTGGCGCTCACGGTCACCGACAGCTCGGGTCTTCCCTGCGGCGTGGCGACCGACGACACCGTCGCGACGGTCCGCCGGCGGTCGCCGCTGCAGGGGACCGAGACGCCCGCGCCCGGATTCAAGGAGTGAGCTCGCTGTCCTGGCTTCGGTCGCTGAGCCTTCGCCGCAAGCTGCTGCTGTTCTCGGCGCTGATCGCGGCGCTGCCGCTGCTGTTCGCCGGGCAGTCGCTGATCCGGATCGCCCGCGACGAGATGAAGAGCTCGGCCAATGAGCGGCTGGTCACGACCGTCCGCGAGGTGGCCGGCCAGATCGACGACATCTATGAACGCGCCTGGCTGGCCCCCCTCCTGCTGATCCGCAGCGCCGTCGACAGCCAGCAGGCGAGCGTCGGCGAGAAGGTCGCCATCCTCACCCATGGCATTGCCCAGCTGCCGGATATCGTCGCCTTGCAGATCACCCTCGATGGCGGTCGTCTGCCGCTGGTGATCTCGCAGAACCGGTTCAGCACGACGCTCACGGAAGCGAGCATCCAGCCTTTGAACGTGCTGCGCGTGCCGCCGGAGGTGATCCTGGCCGAGGTGCCGGATGCGGAGACGGCGGCGCGGGTCACCGCCGTCGATTACGAGCCGAAGACCGATTCCTGGCTCGCGACCGTGGTCCTCCCGCTCGACAGCAGGTTCAGCGGCGCGCGCGCGGTGCTCTCGGCGCGGATCGATCTCCGCCGCATCCGGGACTTCATCGCCAGCCAGCCGTTCCGCCAGGTCGGCACGATCACCACGATCGACGCGCAGGGGCGGAAGCTGTTCGACCCGGAGCTGGACGAGACCGGCGGCGTCAAACAGTTGAGCCGGCGCGAGATCGTGAGCAAGGCCCTCGCCGCGCGTGCGGGCGATCAGGCCCGCGCCATCAGCGTCGACACCTATTCGCGACCGGACGGCACCGCGATGCTCGGCACCTTCGCCTTTGCCCGCAGCTTCGATTGGACCGTGATCGTCGAGCAGAAGGAGGGCGATGCGTATTACGCGGCCGACGTCATGTTCGAGAGCCTTGTTTATTGGGTGATCGGCGGGCTCGCCGTCGCCGTGCTGGGGGCGGCGGTGTTTGCCCATCGCATCAGCCGCCCGATCCTCTCGATCGGGGAGACGGCGAACGAGGTGGCCAAGGGAAACTACCGGGTCCAGGTCCGGAATGTGCGCTCCAGGGACGAGATCGGTGAGCTGGCGAAGCGCATGAACAACATGATCGTGCAGATCAACGAACGCTTCGAGCTGGCGAAGTTCGTGTCCCACGGCACGATGGATGCCATCCAGCAATCGGACGAACGCGGCGTTCGCCTGGGCGGAAGCCGCTGTGAGGTCGCGATCCTCTTCGCCGACATTCGCGGCTATACGGCCTTCGCCGAAAGGCGCGACCCGGAGACGGTGGTCGAAACGCTGAACTTCTATCTCGCGGCGCAGGCCGACCTGGTGGCGGCCCACAATGGCGACATCGACAAATTCGTCGGAGACCAGGTCATGGCCGTGTTTCAGGGCCCGACCATGGCCGCCGACGCCCTGCACTGCGCCGCGGCCATGCAGACGCACATGGCCGATGCCTCGGCTGCCAGCCCCGACCGGGATCTTGCGATCGGCATCGGCATCGATATGGGCGAGGTGGTGATGGGCGCGATCGGCGCCCGGGATCGCATGGACTTCACCGTGTTGGGGGATCACGTCAACATTGCCGCCCGCCTGTGCTCCGCCGCCAAGCCGGGGCAGACGCTCGCGACCGTCGCCGTGGTCGAGGCCGCGACGGACCTGGACCCGCCGCTCGCATTCCACGCGCTCGACCCGATCGCCCTCAAGGGCAAGAGCGCACCGCTCAGCGTCTATGACATCCAGCCGGCGAGCCGCGCGGTTGCTTGAAGCGACCGGGACCCTGCAGCCTGAGCCGGTCTCGGTCGCGTGCCCGCCGCTCTGTTCTCACCGGGCCCGGTCAGGGGCTGAGTGATCTGCTCGAAACCCACCTGACCGCTGACCGCGTGCTGTTCGATTTGCGCCCGTGGATCATCACCGCACATGGGGCGAACAGCCAGCAAACGGGCACTCTACGGCGCCTGCGGTTGCGTCTGCTTTCGGAAGCCGAGTGCGATGGCGGGGCAGGCCAGCATGGAGCGGGGAAACTCCGGTGCATTGAACGGCGGCACGGCGGTCGGTCGAAGTGTTCGTCTTCGATCGCAACCACGACCGCCGCCGCCGATCAGCGGGGCTGGCTGCGTTCAGGTTTCCTTGTTGTCGGCGTCAGCCTTCAGGATTTCCACACCGCGCCAGCCCCAATAGACGCGATGCTCGCGGATCAGGCCGTCCTCGATTTCCATCACCTCGAAGAAGTCCATTTGCTCGCTCTGGGGTGTGGCCCGGGGATACTCCCACACCAGCAGCCTGCCATCAGTGAAATAGCCCTTGCGGTGGAAGGTCCGCCGGCCAGGCTTCCGCGGGGCTGCCCTCTCGAGCAGCGCCTTGATCTGGGCTCGCCTCCGGTTTTGTTGCCGAGCAGGTACGCGACCAATGGGCTCTCCAGCACGGCATCCGGGACATACAGCGCGATCATCGCGTCGAGATCGTCCTCGGACCAGGCGCGGTCCCATTCCCGGTAGACGCGTTCCACGGCGCGCCCGAACTCGTCTGAGACAAGCTTCTGGCACAGATTCTCGCTCATCATCGTCTCCTTGCCCTCTGGGCCCCTTCCTCTCAGCAGAATGGCGCTCGCGACGGGGCTGTTCCGAGCGCGGACTGCCTCATGGGCTATCCCGCAAGATCGGAACCGTTGGGTGGCGCTACTTCGGTGCGGTATCGTCATCGCAGTCGCGGGTGTGCTTGGCTTCCTCTTGCAGCAGCTCATGCGTTGATCGATCGGCTGGCTTCGGGTGCGATCTGAGACCCGGGCTGAGCGAGACGGGCTGGATTCTGCGGGTTCGAGGGCGTCCGGTGTGGGGCCGCCGCGGCTATGGCCGGAAATGGCGTCCTCCGGCCTGGCGGAGTGCATAGCAACCCTCCAGCCTTGCCCTTTCCGAATGAAGATGCGCCAGGAGATTTAGCAGAGCTCACACAAGGTGCCTCCGCCGGGCTGGCCGATATGGACTGAGCTCCAAGGCGATGATGCGGCAACTGTTGCGGCACGAATTCTGCCGTCGGTATCATTTTCTCAGCAGCGGATATCCATCGACGTAGATCCAGTCCGTCGGCTGGGCCGGAATGTGACAAGACTGACAATCCGCCGTGTAGTCGGTAGAGGTCGTCTTCAACGGACTGGCGACATCGAACCAGGACCAGCCCCAGCCGTCGCCCCACAGCTTATTGCCCGGAAAACTTCCTTTGCTGTCCTTTATCATGACGAACCAGCCTAATAGCTTGTTCGCGCGGCTAACCGTTCCGGTCGTCATCTCACCGCTCGCGGCGCTGTAGACCTCTTTGACCAGCACCGCGCCATCCGGGAAATGCCCGTCGCGACGATAGGCTGCCGTGGAGCCAGGGGAAGCATACACACCGTGGAGTTCCTTCGCCCCCTGGCCCTCCTCGTCGGCCGCCACTGCCCAGGTCCCCATAAACTCATAGGAGGCACGGTAGTCGGCGGGAACATGAAGATTGCCCGCCGCATCAACGACCGCCCCAGCTTGTGGCCCTTCGGCCTCGGCGGCCACGACGGCGACGGCACCGCAGGCCAAGCCGAGTAGAAGCAGGGCGGTTGCGCCCCTCGCAATCCTCATGGTCTCACCTCTGTCTATTGGTCCTGTCACTGCGGCAGGTCGTTGGCCGGTCGTCACTTTCGGTCGCGCCATCTATCCGCAGGCTACCGCGGCACGGCGGCGCCAAGGTTCCGAATCGCGTGTCCATTCGTCCGGGATATCCGGTTGGCGGGATCCCTTCCGATCAGAGAACAGCCGTTGCTTCGCCGGGCTCGCGAGCAAGCCTCCGGGAGACAACTCGACTCGCGGTCTCGTGAAGTCGAAGAAAGCTCCCATCATGTGGGACAAGAACCCTGCCAGCCTGCCCAGCTGCGCTAATACGGCGTGTCAACACCGTTTGCGCTGGACGTTGATTCGTAGACGGCGCATCGGTCGGGGATCGCACCGCCACGGTCCGACCGGCCGGCACGGTGAAGGACACGTCGCGCAGGATCGGCCGGCGCGGGTCGTAGGCGAAGGAGACGTGCTCGAAGACCAAGTCGCCGCGGCCGGGCGGCAGCGGCACCGCACCCGGCGCGTCCGTGACCTCGGGTCTTTCGTCGAGCATGGCGAGCATTTGCTCGACCGAAGTGAGGGAGTTTCGGATCGTCCGGTACAGCCGGCTCAACTGCTCCAGCGGTCGGGCCAAGCGGAGAAAATAAGTGTTTAGCAGCACCAGGTCTCCGACCGTCATGGTGCCAGCTTCGACCTCCCGGCCGCCGAGGATGACGAGGATGGCGAGACCGACGCTTAACACCATCCCCTGAACGACGGCGTTCAGGTTATGCAGCGCCAAGCTGCGCGCCGCCAGCAGCTCCGCCGCCTCCAGCCGCTCATCGTGGCGGCGGCCGATCGCTTTTTCGGCGCCGAAATACTTCACCGTCTCGTAGTTGAGCAGACTGTCGATGGCGACCGCATGGGCGCCGCGGCGCTCCTGCTGCATTGCTTTCAGGGTGGTGCGCAGGTTTTCGGCGCCTATTCTCATCGCCCACACGAAGGCGGCCAGGGTGCCGGCGGTGACCAGGGCATAGAAGGGCGGCAGATGCGCCAGCAGGATGATGCAGGTGACGACAATCTCGAACGCCAGGGGCAGGATGCTGAAGGCGGCGCTGTAGATCAACCCGCGGGTGCCGGTCAGGCCGCGTGCCAGGTCGTCGCTGATTGCGCCGGTATGGCGGGTGAGGTGAAACCGCAGCGACAGCCCGTGCAGATGGGTGAAGAAGATGCGGCTCAGCTTCCTCTCCAGCCGATGTTCGATTGGCACGTATAGCCGCATCTGCAACGTGCCCAGGAGGCGTGCGGTCCAGGAGACGGCGGCATAGGCGGAGATGATGCCCAGCGCTCCGATCGCCCAGGAGTTGCCGTGCCCGGCATAGGTATCGATCGCCAGCAAAAACAGGAGGGGCACAATTGCCACGGCGAAGGAGGACAGGAATGTCAGCCCGATGCAGGCCATGATGCGCAGCCGGGCGCCCCAGCCTTCGCCCTGCCACAGAAAGGGCATGACCCGGGCCAGCGTGGTCAGGTCGCTCCGCGCGCCGTTCTCTGCTCGGGGCGATGTCGTCGATATGCCTCGGTTTCCGTTCCCTCCGTCTTCGGTATCTTGTCCGGGTTGGGACAGCTTTCACAAGCATTCTCTGATCCGGGATCGACGCCTGGGCATCGCGGAGACGAAACGTCCTGGAACGCTGTGTCGATCCGAAAGACTCGAGAACGGCCTGGCGCTATCGGCTAGAGGCGTCCGCTTTCGCGAGCCTGAAGCGACCTTCGCCCGGTAGAGGCTTCGCAACGCCCAGGACAGCGCACCATCCGCAGCCTACTTCTTCAACACAATTCGCAGGCAACGATCATCCGTTGACATCACATCTTTGGAATCAAGGCTCAATCAAACTTGGGTCGCGTCTCACGCCGGCCCTGTCGCTCCGGCGATGAACTCTTCGATGAAGCGGCGCCGCTCGTTCGTCTACCAGCCGGCATAGGCAGCGACTGCCGCCGCATCGACCCGGCCCGACGCAGCGTCCTGCAGGGCAAGGTCCAGCACCGCCAGGCCTTCCTCGATCTCCGCCGTGGTGATCGTCAGCGCCGGCGTGATCTCCAGCACGTTCGAACGGGCGCCGACATAGAACAGAAGCAGGCCCAGCTCCCACGACCGATAGACCACCGCCTGGCACAGGCTGCCGGCCGGCGCCCGGCTTTCCCGGTTCTCGACCAGTTCGACACCCACGGCGAGGCCGCGACCGCGGATGTCGCCGATCGCCTCGTGCCGGTCGGCCAGGCGCCGCAGACCGTTGGCGAGCTCGAGGCCCCGCGCCGCGGCATTCTCCACCAGCCCTTCGGCCGCGATGGTGTCCAGCACGGCCAGGCCGGCGGAGCAGGACACCGGGTTTCCGCACAGCGTCTGCATGGCGAAGGCGGTGCGGTGATCGAGAATCGCGGCCGGGCCGACCACGGCGGACAGGGGCAGGCCACCGCCCAGCCCCTTGCCGAAGCTGACCAGGTCGGGCGTCAGGCTCTCGGCTTGGAAGGCGTGCAGCAGGCCGGTGCGGCCCAGCCCGACTTTGACCTCGTCGCAGACCAGCAGGATGCCGTGAAGGCGGCACCGTTCCGCCAGGGCCGGCAGGAAGCCGGGCGGCGGCACCAGCAGGCCGCCATCGGCCTGGATCGCCTCGACGATCACCGCCGCCGTGTCCGACGGCGGGCAGACGGTGGCCAGCAGATAGTCCAGCTGGGCCAGGGCAGCCTCGCCCACCGCGCCGGGGAAATGCGGCCGGTAGGGGTCGGGGTAGGGCAGCAGGAACAGCCCGGCGCGTGGCGGCGAATGGGTCTGGGCGGTGTGGCCGGACACCGACATGGAGAGGGCCGTGCCGCCGTGATAGGCGCCGACGAAGGCGATCACGCGCCGCTTTCCGGTCGCGGCCTCGACCGCCCGGACCACGGTCTCGTTGGCGTCGGACCCGGAATGGCCGAACCAGACCCGGCGGTCGCCGCCGCCCGGCGTGATCGACAACAGCTTTTCGGCCAGCGCCACCGCCGGCTCGTTGATCAGCGACAGCAGGCTGGCGCCCGGCATCGTCGCCACCGCCCGGCCCACCGCCTCGACCAGTGCCGGATGGCCATGGCCCAGGCTGGCGGCGCCCCAGGAGGCGGAGAAGTCGATCACCCGCCGCCCGTCATCGGCCACGAGGTGGCGGCCGTTGCCCGATCGCGCGGCGAAGGGGCCGAAGCGCAGCTTCTCGATCGCGGCGATGGCGGCGGCATCGCGGGTTACCAGGGGCATGTCAGTAGACCGCGCCGTAGCGGGCGCATTGCGCCGCCGGGGCCAGCCCGTCGACCATCGCCTGTTCGGCCCGCTTCATGGCGAAATAGGCACCGCGCATCGGCTCGGGCAGCCAGCCCAGCGCCACCGGGTCGGCCTGCAGCGCCGCCAGCGCCGCGGGCAGGGAGTCGGGCAGGCGGCGCACTCCCAGGCGCTCGGCCTCCGCCGGGGCCAGGTCGGCCGGGTCGCCGGCCACCGCCTCGGGCTGTGGCAGGGCCCGGCGGATGCCCTCCAGTCCGGCGCGGACCAGCAGCGCCAGCACCAGATGCGGGTTGGCGCAGGCGTCGGCGGCGCGGAACTCCAGATGGATCTGCTTCGCCCGGTCGCGGCCCGGCAGGTCGATGGTCGGGCACACCCGCAGCGCCGCCTCGCGGTTGCGGTGGCCGAAGGCGGTGAAGCCCGCGCTCCAGCGATGCGGCGTCAGCCTGAGATAGGAGATCACGCTGGGCGCGGTGATGGCGCACAGCGCCGGCAGGTGGCGCAGCACGCCGGCGACGAAGCGGCCGGCGACCTCGCTGATCTCGGCCGGGCGCGACAGGTCGGCGGTGGCGTTGGCGCCATCGGCGGCGACCAGGCTCAGATGAACGTGCACGCCGTTGCCGACCGCGGCGGGGTCCAGGATCGGGGCGAAGCTGGCGGCCAGTCCGAACTGCCGCGCCACGTCGCGGGCGACGTCGCGGATCAGCACGGCGCGGTCGGCCGCGGCCAGGGCGCCCGCGGGCTCGCAGGTCACCTCGAACTGGCCGGGACCGTATTCCGGCAGGATCATCTCCGGCCCCAGCCCGGCGGTGGCCATCGCTTCCATCAGCGCGCCGCAGAATGGCTGGGCGGCGCGAAAATCCTGCAGCGAGAAGGCCTGGGGCGCGATCGCCGGGCCGCCCGTCAGCCGGAACTCGTGCTCGAAGGCGGCGACCAGGTCCAGCCCGGTCTCCCGCTTCAGCTCGGCCACCGCATGCTTCAGCAGGGTGCGGACGCACCCGCCCCAGTCGCGTCCGTCGGTCTCGCGCACGTCGCACAGCAGGGCGGTGGCATCGGGCCGGCCGTCGAAGCCCTGCAGGGTCACCGGCTCGGTCTCCGCATCCGGGATCAGCCGCAGGTCGCCGGTCGGGCCGAAGGGCGAATCGCCCGCGATCACCCCGAACGGCGTCAGGGCGAGATTGGCCGGCACCCAGCCGACGCCGGAGCGGCGGCGGTTGTCCAGATCCGCCGCGGGGAAAGCGCGGCCGCGGGTCATCGCCGCCAGGTCGTTGGTCAGGAAGATCGCGAGATCGCGCGCGCTCATGGTCTTCGATGGCTCCCTGTTCTCATCTGTCGAAGTGTTCGCGGGCGGATCAGTCTTCCGGCCGCAGCACCGTTGTCTTCCGGTCGGCGACGAAATCGTCGCGGGCCTCGCCGGCCTTGTCCTCCAGCATCTGCATCCGCTCCCGCGCATCGCGACCCTGGCGCTGCAGCACCCCGGCCAGCAGCGCCTCGACCAGCGCGATGCCGGTGACGCCGGTGTCGAAGGGCGATGGCACGGCGATGGCGGCGGTCAGCACATGCGCCGCCACCTCGGCGATCGGCGACAGCCAGGGATCGGTGACCAGGATGACGGTCGCGCCCTGCTTGGCCGCGGTGCGGCACAGGGCGATGGTCTGGCGTTCGTAGCGGCGATAGTCGAAGGCGACGATCACGTCACGCCGGCCCAGGTCGGCGGCCTGGTAGTACAGCGGTACGGCGGCGGCCTGCAGCTCCTGCACCCCGGCGCGCAGATGATGCAGGTGGAACACCAGATACTTCGCCTGGATATGGCTGGTCCGGCCGCCCAGCGCCAGGATCCGCCGGCGCGGGTCGGCCAGCACGTCGATCACTGCGTCCAGTGTCGCCGGGTCGATCATGCGCTCGGTCTCCATCAGCGTCGCGGCGGCGGCGGCGAAGAAGCCGTGCAGCAGCCCGCCGTCTTCCGCCCCGATGCGCGGCGCGGTGTCGAACAGCGACAGCGGCGACTTCATCCGGTCCTGCACCTCCTCGCGCACCGCGCGCTGGAACTGCGGGAAGCCGGAATAGCCCAGCTTGGACACCCAGCGCAGGATGGTGGGGGCGCTGGCCTGGGCCCGGTCCGCCAGCTCGGCGATCGTCTCCAACGCCGCGATCGGATAGGCCGACAGAACGGCACGCGCCGCCCGCCGCTCGGACGGCGTCAGCTCGGGCAGGCCGGCACGGATGCGGTGCTCGATGGTCGGCAGCGGCGCAGGGGCGCGACGGATCGACATGGGCCTCGCAGTTTGGATGATACGTTACAGAATTGCCTGATTGACACGAAGGTTGGAATATATCCTAGTAAATGGCAAGCGCGGCGACAGGCTCGCGGTGCCTTGGTCCCGGTCGGGGCGGGGCGGATCAGGGCGCAACGTCGCCCGGGAGGCGAAAACGGTGACATCGATCGACAGCGCCGGCCCCGTGGTGCGGCGCGCCCTGGCTGGCGCGGTGCCGCTGATCGTGCCGGTCACGCTGCTGGCCGCCGGCGTGGTGCTGTTCCTCGGCGCGGCCGAGCAGCGGATCCTCATCCTGTTCATGATCAACCTGATCGCCGTGGTCGCGACCGGCCTCTATGTCGGCAATTCCGGGGTGACCAGCTTCGGCCATGTCGGCTTCATGGGGTTGGGCGCCTATGCCTCGGCGCTGCTGACCCTGCCGCCCGCGGTCAAGGCGACGATGCTGCCGAACCTGCCGGGCTGGCTGGCCGCCGCCCAGTTCGGCTTCGCCGAATCCCTGGTGGTCGCGGCGCTGGCGGTCGGGCTGTTCGCGCTGGTGATCGGCATCCCGGTCGCCCGGCTGTCCGGCTCCGCCGCCTCGATCACCTCGCTGGGCCTCTTGATCATCATCCATTCGGTGCTGAACGGCGCCAAGGACATCACCCGCGGCAGCCAGACCTTCTTCGGGGTCGAACGGCTGACCACCGTGCCGGTGCTGCTGGCCTGCGTCGCGATCGCGATCCTGGTGGCCCGGCTGTTCCGCGATTCGACCGCGGGGCTGGAGTTGCGGGCCAGCCGCGAGGACGAGCTGGCGGCCCGGGCCATGGGCGTCGACGTCGCCCGGCGGCGGCTGGCCGCCTGGGTGCTGTCGGCGATGCTGATGGCGGTGGCCGGCGGCCTCCTGGCCCATGTGCTGGGTGCCTTCAGCCCGAAGAAATTCTTCTTCGTCGACACCTTCGCCATCCTGGCGATGCTGATCATCGGCGGCCCGGCCTCGGTCTCCGGCGCCGTGATCGGCACCTTCGCCATCACCCTGATCACCGAATTCGCCCGCCGGTTCGAGGAAGGGCCGGTCCTGCCGCAGCTGGGCCTGCCGCAGGCCTTCGGCCTGACCCAGATCGTGCTGGGCTTGGGCATCCTGCTGATCATGTACCGCCGCCCCGGCGGGCTGTTCGGCCTGGCCGAGATCGACGACTGGCTGTTCCGCCAGCCCATCCCGGTCGCGACGGCGCCGCTGCCGGCCGAGGCCGCGCCGGCGGACGCCGCCCTGACGGCGGACCGGGTGACCAAGCGCTTCGCCGGGCTGGTGGCGCTGGACGCGGTCGACCTGTCGGTGCGGCCCGGCGAGATCGTCGGGCTGATCGGCCCCAACGGGTCGGGCAAGACCACGCTGATCAACGCCCTGTCCGGTGTGGTGCCGGCGACATCCGGCACGGTGCGGATCGACGGCCGCGACATCGCCGGGCTGCCGTCGCACCGCGTCGCCCGGCTGGGCATCGGCCGCAGCTTCCAGAACATCCGCCTGTTCAAGGATCTGACGGTGCTGGAGAACGTCATCGTCGCGGTCACGGGCAGCGGCCGGGGGCGGGCGGGGGGCGCCGTGGCCGAACGCGCGATGGCGGCGCTGGCCGAGCTGGGCGTCGACGGGCTGGCCGGGCGCCGGGCCGGGCAGCTGGCCTATGGCGAGCAGCGGCGGGTCGAGATCGCCCGCGCCCTGGCGATGCGGCCGCGCTACCTGCTGCTGGACGAGCCGGCGGCGGGCATGAACCCGGCGGAATCCGAGGCGCTGATGCGCCTGCTGGACGACCTGCGGCGGCGCACGGGCCTGGGGTTGCTGCTGGTCGAGCACGACCTGAAGCTGGTGATGCGGCTGTGCGACCGGGTGGTGGTGCTGAACAAAGGGCAGGTCATCGCCGCCGGCGTGCCGGACCAGGTCCAGGCCGACCCGGCGGTGGTCGAGGCCTATATCGGCCGCCGCGCCGCGCGCAAGCCGGCGGCGCTGGCGGCCGCGGTCTGACGACGAACGACAACGAACAGGGACGGAGGCACGAATGAACGGAAAAGTTCTCACGCTGCTGGGCACGGTTGCCGCCATGGCGACGCTGGCCGCGCCCGCGATGGCGCAGGACAAGCTGGTGATCGGCGCGGCGGTCGCACTGACCGGCAACCTCGCCTATGCCGACGTGCCGGCGATGGCCGGCATGCAGCTGGCGGTGGAGGAGATCAACGCGGCTGGCGGCGTCGGCGGCCGGATGATCGAGATCCGGCAGAAGGACAGCCGGTCCGACCCGGCCCAGGCCGCGGTGGCGGCGCAGGAGCTGATCGACGAGGGCATCTCGGTGCTGGTCACGCCCTGCGATGCCGACCCGTCGATCGGCGCCGGCCAGATCGCCCAGGCCGCGGGCGTCGCCGCCTTCTCGACCTGCGCCTCGTCGCCGACCCTGCCGATGGCGGTCGGCGACCACATGTTCCTGAACTTCCCCGGCGACAATGTGCAGAGCGCGGTGTCCGCCAAATATGCGACCGACCAGGGCTACAAGACCGCGGCCATCCTGGTGTCGCCGGACACCGCCTATACCCAGCTGCCGCTCTACTTCAAGGAGGTGTTCGAGAAGCTGGGCGGCAAGGTGGTGGCCGAGGACAGCTTCACCATGGGGCAGCAGGATTTCTCGGCCCAGGTGACCAAGATCAAGGCGCTGTCGCCGGCGCCCGACGTGATCATGACCGCGGCCTATGAGCCCGACTTCCCGGCCTTCATCAAGCAGCTGCGGGCGTCGGGGGTGAAGATCCCGGTGATCGGCTCCGACGGCATCGACTCGCCGACCACCTTCGCCGTCGGCGAGGCGGTGGAGGGCGTGGTGTTCACCACCGCCGGCTTCGCCGCCGAGGGCAGCCCGCTGGCGGCGTTCAACGCCGCCTACAAGGCCAAATACGGCCAGGACAGCGACACCATCTACAACGCCATCGGCTATGACCTGGTGAAGGTGGTGGCGGCCGCGTCCAAGGCGGCCGGGTCGGCCGAGCCCGCCGCGGTGTGGCAGGCGGTGCGCGGGCTGCAGGATGTCCAGGGCGCCACCGGCGCCATCACCTACAAGGGCACCGACGGGGTGCCGATCCGCCAGGTCGCGATCGTCCGGATCCAGGGCGGCAAGCGGGCGCTGGTGCTGCAGGCCACGCCCGACCCGGCCCTGGTCCCCAAGCCGCGGATGTGAGGGCGGCATGAGCCTGCTCGAGGTCGAGGATCTGACGGTCGCCTATGGCCCGATCGCCGCGGTTCGCGGCGTCGGCCTGTCGGTGGCGGCGGGCGAGATCGTCGCCGTGCTGGGCGCCAACGGCGCCGGCAAGTCGACGACGCTGCAGGCCATCACCGGCCTGCTGCCCGCCCGGCGCGGCCGGGTCGCCTTCGACGGCCAGCCGGTGTCCGGCCGGCCGGCGGAGCAGATCGTCCGGCTGGGCATGACGCTGGTGCCGGAGGGCCGGCGGGTCTTCGCCGCGATGACGGTGGAGGAGAACCTGCGGATCGGCGGCGCCATCCGGCGCGGCCGGGCCGACGCGGCGCGGACCCGGGACGAGATGCTGGCGCTGTTCCCGATCCTGGCGGCGCGGCGGCACCAGGCCGCCGGCACGCTGTCGGGCGGCGAGCAGCAGATGCTGGCGATCGCCCGGGCGCTGATGTCGCAGCCGAAGCTGCTGCTGCTGGACGAGCCGTCGCTGGGCCTGGCGCCGCAGGTGGTGGAGGCGATCTTCGACCTGCTGGTCGAGCTGCGCCGCCGCGGGCTGACCCTGCTGGTGGTCGAGCAGAACGTGCACATGGCGCTGGAGATCGCCGACCGCGCCTATGTCATCGCCCATGGCGAGGTGGCGATGTCCGGCACCGCACGCGACCTCTTGGCCTCTGACGAGATCGAGCGGGCTTATCTCGGCCATGCGTGAGCGCGGGAGACGATGATGGACATCCTGATCCAGCAGATCCTGAACGCGCTGTCGCTCGGCGGCACCTATGCCCTGCTGGCGCTGGGGCTGGCCGTGGTGTTCTCGGTGCTCGGGCTGATCAACTTCGCCCATGGCGAGCTGATGACGATCGCCGGCTACACCCTGTTCTTCGCCATCACCGCCGGCGTGCCGCTGTGGCTGGCGGTGCCGGCGGCCCTGGCCGCGGCCGCGCTGGCCGCGGTGCTGATGGAGCGCATCGCCTTCCGGCCGCTGCGCGGCGCCAACGGCACCACCCTGCTGCTGACCTCCTTCGCCGTGTCCGGCATCCTGCAGGTGGTGTTCCAGGCCACCATCTCGGCCCGGCCGCGGCCGGTGCCGGTGCCCGAAGTCCTGGCGGGGGCGATCACCATCGGGCCCTATCATCTCGGCGTCATCCAGCTGCTGTCGATCGTGACCACGATCGTCATGGTCGGCCTGCTGGGCCTGTTCCTGCGCCGCACCCTGATCGGCCTGGCCATCCGCGCCGCGTCGATCGACTTCCCGATGACCCGGATGATGGGCATCCGGGCCAACGCGGTCATCGCCACCGCCTTCGCCATCTCCGGCCTGCTGGCCGGCGTGTCGGGCCTGCTGTGGGTGGCGCAGCGCGGCTCGGTCGACCCGCTGATGGGCTTCCTGCCGGTGTTGAAGGCCTTCATCGCCGCGATCCTCGGCGGCATCGGCAGCCTGCCGGGCGCGGTGATCGGCGGCTTCTGCCTGGGCTTCATCGAGATCGGGCTGCAGGCGCTGCTGCCCGACCCGGTGCTGCCGTTCCGCGACGCCGTGGCGCTGCTGCTCGTCATCCTTCTGTTGCTGTGCCGGCCCCAGGGGCTGGTGCGCGTTGCCGGAGCCGTTCGTCCATGACCCTGTTGTCCCCCGCCGACCCGGATATGCCGGCGCCGCTGCTCGCGGAGGACGAGCCGCCGGTGTTCGAGGTGGTGAACGCCGGCGGTCGCGGCGCCGTGGTGCTGACCTGTGACCACGCCTCGAACCGCATGCCGGCGCGGCTCGGCAGCCTGGGCCTCGGCGCCGCCGACGTCGCCAGCCACATCGCCTGGGACCCGGGCGCCGCCTGGGTGGCGCGGCGGCTGTCCGTGCTGCTGGATGCGCCGCTGGTGCTATCGGGCTATTCCCGGCTGGTGGTCGACTGCAACCGCCCGCGCGGCGTGCCGGGGTCGATCCCGAAGACCAGCGCCGGCGTACCCGTGCCCGGCAACCAGGACCTGACCAAGGCCGAGCGGGCGCAGCGCTTCGACACGCTGGTGGTGCCCTACCAGACCGCGATCGGACATCTGCTGGACGCGCGCGCCGCGGCGCGGGTGTCGACCGTGCTGCTGGCGATCCACAGCTTCACTCCTGACTTCCCGGGCCAGCAGCGGCCCTGGCCGATCGCCCTGGCCTACCGCCATGACGGCGGGCTGGCACGGCCGCTGGTCGACCGGCTGCGGCAGGATCCGGCGGCGCGGCCGGTCGGCGACAACCAGCCCTATTTCATCGGCGACGACAGCGACTACACCATCCCGGTGCAGGCCGAACGCCGAGGCCTGCCCAATGTCCTGGTCGAGATCCGGCAGGACGGGCTGGGCCGCGAGGCCGATGCCGACCGCTGGGCCGAATGCCTGGCCGCCGCCGTGTCCCCTTTGCTGCCGGGCCTGGCCCGCATCCCCACGCCATCGGAGACCCCGACACCATGACCGTCTTCATCCCGACCGAGCCGCCCGAGGTGCTGGGCGCCCGTTTCCGCGAGCGGGCGGTCGACCTGCGCCGCACCGCGGTGATCAGCGTCGACATGCAGAATGCCGACTGCGCCGCGAAGAAGCGGCACGGGCCGGTGCCGGAGGGCGCGGCCGGCGACGGCTATCGCTATTTCTACGACCGGCTGGACCGGGTGGTGATCCCGAACCAGCAGCGGCTGCACGCCGCCACGCGCGCGCTGGGCATCGAGAACATCTACGTCATCATCGAGAGCCTGACGCTGGACGGCCGCGACCGCGGCCTCGACCACCGGATCTCGCTGATCCACAACCCGCGCGGGTCATGGGAGGCGCAGGTGATCGACGAGGTGGCGCCGGCCGGGGACGACATCATCATCCGCAAGACCGCCTCCGGCCCCTTCGGCACCACCAATCTCGACTATGTGCTGAAGGCGCTGGGCATCGACCATCTGATCGTGTTCGGCGTGCTGACCGACCAGTGCGTGGAGAACACGGTGCGGGTGGGGGGCGACCTCGGCTATCTCGTCACCATGGTCGACGATGCGTCGGCGACCTACAGTCAGGTCCGGCATGACCACGCGCTGTCGGCTTTCAAGGGCTATTGCCGCATCCGGTCGACCGATGCGCTCCTCGCCGAGCTCGACGCGCTGGCGCGCATACGATCCGGCAGTTGATCCGAGCCATGTCGCGGAAGCTGCCCGCAGGCTCATCGCTGCCATCCAAGCCCTGAGGCGTCGCCCCCATCATCGGCCAAGGGTTTCGATGGCTGTCCGCTTTGGAGACGACGCCGCTACGTCTACTTGTGGCGCCCACCGGCCGGTAGGCCAGCAAGAACTTTGGTGCCGGGCGGACAGGAGAAGCCCTGCTGAGCATCGCTCCCCCGGCTTTTCGCCTCGCCAAGTCAAGCCTCCCGACTTGGCCAAGGCCATAGCGACGGCAGCACAGTCGGTGTTCCCGAAAGTCGGCTGGATTCAGATGGAGGACGTCCGTTTCGGCAGGATCGGCGCGAGACGGCTGTAACGGTCGCTTCGCGGCCTGCCAGTTTGCCAAGACCAAGCCGATCCGGTCTGAGGTGGCGACGTGACACTTCACCCGAAGCCGGTCAGCCCACGAGCGGCAGAAGCGGGGCTGGAGCCTCCAACTGGGTTCTCGGACCGCAGGAGGCGCGCTCGATGATGCGGCTCGTGATCTGTACGCGCACGGGAACGTCGGGCGGGATGCTTCCCTGGATCCGGTCGTCGAGCAGGCGCACGCACGCGGCTCCCATATGCTGGCCGAAGACCTTGACGGTCGTCAGCTGCGGCGAGATCTGGGTCGCCGTGGAATAGTCCCCGAAGCCGACGACCGAAGCGTCTTCCGGAATCCGGTAGCCGAGCCGAAGCAGCTCGGAGACCACTGTCAGCGCCAGGCCGTCATGGGCGCAGAAGAAGGCGGTGGGGCGAAACCCGTCGGCATGGGCGGCGCGCAGATGCTCGGTGAAGCGCGTTTCGGCATGGAACGTCATCTGACGGAACTCCACGTCGCCCTGCTTCTCCAGGACCTCGCGCACGCCGTAGAAGCGCTCGATGCGCCCGCGATAGCCCGGCGTCCCGTGCACATAGACGATGCGGCGATGGCCGAGGGCCAGGAGGTAGTTCGCGACGGCGGAGCCGGCCTCGTGGTCGGTGCCGCCGACATGGTCGGCCTGCTCCAGCGGCTCCAGCCAGCCCTGCCGGACGATCGGCTTGCCGAGGTCCCGGACCCGGGCGAAGGTCTCGCGATCATGGGGGCCGATCAGGACGGCGCCGCGGCAGGACCGGACGATGCCCTGGATCTCGTCGGGCTGGTGGGTCCAGCGCATGGTCAGGCGGTAGCCCAGCCTTTCGGCCTCCAGCTGGGCGCCGTTCTGGATCAGCAGGTAAAGCTCGCTGTTGATGAGATCGGTGTCGTGGAAGATCACGCCCAGGGCGGGCAGCTCCGGCTCGGCGTTCTGGCGCAGGTAGCCCAGCTCCACGGCTACCTCCTGGACGCGACGGCGCGTCTCCTCGGACACCCCGTCCTTGCCGGACAGGGAGCGTGACACCGCGAATTTCGACAAGCCCGTCCGCTGCGCGATGGTCGTCAATGTGACCTTGGCCATTGCTGATCCTTTTTTCGGGCCTGATCCCCTTCTAACATCGGCCCATAACGGCTCAAAAAGTTTTGTTCCGACACCTTGCCGATGCCAGCTATTGAATCTGATTGTCGCATTTCGGGATCTATATCGATAATTTCCGCAATTAAATTTTCGCCCCATAACGCTTTACCTAACGAAAGCGCTTATGCAAGCTCACCAAATACCACGGCCGATCATAACAGGCTGGGCATGGGAGGAGGAACCCAACGATGGTGAAGCTGAGCCGCAGGGCATTCATCGCCGCCACGTCCGCCACCGCCGCATCGTTCGCGCTGCCCGGGATCGGCCGTGCCGCCGACATCAAGGAATCGGCTTTTCTGAAGGACCAGGTGGCGGGTGGCACGCTGCCGCCGGTGACGCAGCGGCTGCCGGCCAATCCGCTGGTCATCACCCCGTTCGAACGCGCCGGCCAGCAGGGCGGCGACTGGAAGCACGCGCTGGTCGGCGGCGGGTCGCTGTCGATGCTGGTCCGCTACCAGGGCTACGAGCCGCTGGTCCGCTTCAATCCCGACTGGTCGGGCCTGGTCGAGAACACCGCCGAGTCCTGGAGCGTCAATGCCGACGCCACCGAATACACCTTCCATCTGCGGAAGGGCCACAGATGGTCGGACGGGCATCCGTTCACGACCGAGGACGTCCAGTTCTGGTACGACGCGTTCTTCACCGACAAGGACACCAACACCGGCGGCAACGGCTGGTGGTATGCCGGCGGCAAGCCTGCCCGCGTCGAGGTGATCGACGAGACGACGTTCAAGGTCGTCTTCGCGTCGCCCAACGGCTTCTTCGTCCAGAACCTCGCCTGGGCCCAGCAGGACCAGCTGACGCGCACGCCGAAGCACTACCTGCAGCAATTCCACGCCCGCTACAATCCGGATGCCGACAAGCTGGCCAAGGAGAAGGGGCTCGAAAGCTGGATCGCGCTGTTCCAGCGCGAGATCGGCCTGTCCGACGACAACACCTTCTTCCAGAACCCGGGCCGGCCGACCCTCAACGCCTGGATGTTCACGGTCGCGCCGGGGCAAAGCACCGAACAGGCGCTGGCCGTCCGCAATCCCTACTACTTCAAGATCGATCCGGAGGGCACCCAGCTGCCCTATTTCGACCGCATCGTCTACCAGATGGTGGCCGATCCCGAAGTCCTGCTGCTGAAGGTGCTGCAGGGCGAGATCGACATGATGGACCAGTACATCGCCACGCCCGCGAACAAGCCGGTCCTGTTCGACGGCCAGCAGAAGGGCGGCTACGGCTTCTACACGCTGAAGGAGACCGCGGCCAATGTCATGGTCTTCCAGCTGAACCTGAACCACACCGACCCAGTGAAGAACAAGCTGTTCAACACCAGGGAATTCCGCCAGGCGCTGTCCACCGCGATCGACCGGCAGGCGCTGATCGACGCGGTGTTCGTTGGGCAGGGGCAACCGGCGCAGGCCTCGATCCAGCCCGGCGACCCGCTCTATGTCGAACGGCTGGCCAAGGACTTCACGCAATACGATCCGGACGCTGCCAACGCGATGCTGGACAAGCTGATCCCGAACCGGGACGGCGACAACTACCGGACCGACGAGAGCGGCCGGCGGGTGACGATCATCTTCGAGCTCGACCAGACCCGCACCACCTTCCTCGACATGTTCCAGCTCGCGGTGCCGATGTTCCAGGCCGTGGGCATCGATGCGCAGGTGCGCAGCATGGACCGCTCGCTGTGGGAGACGCGGGTCCGCCGCGGGCGCGACTTCGACGCGACAGCGCATCAGTTCGGGGCGAACAGCGGCATCGCCGCCATGCTCGACGCCCGCTACTTCGTGCCGTTCTCGACCAACTCGCTCTTCGCCCCGGGCTGGTCGCTCTACTATCTCGACCCGAAGAACCCGGATGCGATCGAGCCGCCGGCGGAGATCAAGGCGCAGCAGGATCTCTACACCAAGCTGCTGGCCACCGGGGACCCCGAGCAGCAGAAGACGGTGATGCGGCAGATCCTCGAGCAGGCCGCGGATCTGTTCATGACCTTTGGCGTCTGCCTGCCACCTGACAGCTACGGCATCGTCAAGACCACCATGGTCAATGTCCCGAAGACCATGCCGAACTCCTTCGGCTGGCCGACGCCCGGCCCGGCCCGGCCCGAGCAGTTCTTCAAGGCCTGACCGGCCGAACCCGCCTTTGCGTCCGGATGCCGGCTTCGCGGCCGGCGCCGGCCCCTTCCGACCGACCAACAGAGAGCGAGACATGCTGGAGACCATCGCGCCATCGGCCGGAGACCTCAGGACGGCCGACTGGTACCGGTCGGCAACGCGCTGGACGCAGCTCACGCTCGCCGAGGACGACCCCATCCGCTTCGATCCCGAGTTCTGGATCGATCTCTTCCGGCGCAGCAAGTCGAACGCGACCTGCCTCAGCGCCGGCGGCTACATCGCCTACTATCCGTCCAAGGTGCCGTTCCACTATGTCAGCCGGCATCTGGGCGACACCGACCCGTTCGGCACGCTGGTCGACGGCGCCCGGCGCCTGGGCATGCATGTCATGGCGCGGGTCGATCCGCATGCCATCCACCAGGACGCGGCCGACGCCCATCCGGAATGGATCGCCGTCGACAAGGAGGGCCGCAAGCGCCGCCACTGGGCCTATCCGAGCGTCTGGGTCACCTGCGCCTACAGCGACTATAACTTCGAGTTCATGCCGCAGGTGCTGCGCGAGATCACGCGCAACTACGACATCGACGCGATCTTCGCCAATCGCTGGCAGGGGCACGGCGTCTGCTATTGCGAGACCTGCAAACGGAACTTCCGCGACGCGTCCGGCCACGACCTGCCGCTCGACGCTGATCCCGAGGATCCGGCCTGGCTGGCCTGGACGGCCTGGCGGCGCACGGTGCTGAGCCGCCTCGTGGTCGAATGGGACGAGGCGATGAAGGCGATCAAGCCGAACACCAGCTTCATTCCCAACATGGGCAGCGTCTCGTTGATGGAGTTCGACCTGAAGCTGATCGAACGGCACTGCCCGTTCCTCGTCGTCGACGACCAGGGCCGGCGCGGCACCGAGCCGGTCTGGATGTCGGGCCGCAACGGCAAGCGCATGCGGGCGACCTTCCGCGACCGGCCGGTGGTCCTGATCACCTCGATCGGGCCGGAGGAGAAATACCGCTGGAAGGATGCGGTGACCACAGGCCCGGAGATCCGGTCGTGGATGCTCGACGGCGTGGTCCAGGGCATGCTGCCGTGGTTCACCAAGTTCAACGGCACGGTGCCCGACACGCGCTGGGTGGCGCCGATCGTCGACTGCTTCGGCCTTCACGCCGCGCTGGAGCCGGTGCTGGCGGCGACGCGGCCGGCGGCGGAGATCGCCATCCTCGATCCGGCCACCACCCTGCGCCATCACGGGCAGGAGACGCGCCGGGAGGCGGAGGCCGACGATCTCGGCGTCTACCAGGCGCTGGTCGAGGAGAAGCTGCCCTTCGAGATGCTGTCCGACCAGGCGATGACGCCCGAGCGGCTGGACCGGTTCAAGGTCCTGATCCTCGCCAACGCGACCTGCCTTTCCGACGCGCAATGCGCCGCGCTGGAGGCCTATGTCGCCCGCGGCGGCAGCGTGGTCGCCACCCATGAGACCTCGATGCGCGACGAGAACAACCGCCCGCGCGGGACCCTGGCGCTGGGCCGCCTGCTGGGCGTGACGGTGACCAGGCCGCCCCGGGGGGGCGTCCAGAACAGCTATGTGGCGCTCAACGGCCGGCATCCGATCACGCAGGGCTATGACGGGGCGGCGCGCATCATCGGCGGCACCCATCTGATCGGCGTCGAGGCCGCGGCCGATGCCGAGGTGCCGTTCCTGTATGTGCCGGATTTCCCGGACCTGCCGATGGAGGAGGTCTATCCGCGCGAGGCGCCGCGGGGCGCCGCCCTGGTGGCCCGGCAGCATCCGGGCGGCGGGCGCACCGTCTACATCCCGTGGAACGTCGGCGCGACCTTCTGGGAGGTGCTCGCCGCCGACCATCAGCGGCTGATCGGCAATGCCGTGCGCTGGGCGCTGGGCAAGCGGCCGGATGTCGAGGTGACCGGGCGGTCGGTGCTGGATGTTGCCGTGCGCGAGGGCGAGGGCGGGCTGGTGGTCGCGCTGCAGAACCTGACCAACCCGATGCTGATGAAGGGGCCGACGCGGGAGATCTATCCCGTCGGGCGGCAGGAGGTCTCGGTGGCCGTTCCCGCCGGCCGCTCCTTCGCCGGGGCGCGGCTGCTCGTCGCCGGGGAGACGGCCGGGGCGACGGTGGAAGCGGGCCGGGTGGTCGTGACCGTGCCGACGATCGACCTGGTCGAGGCCGTGCACATCACCTGGGCCTGAAGAAGACAGGGGAGGCGCGGGCGGACATGCTGCGCTACATCATCAAACGCCTGATCTACATGGTGCCGACGCTGCTCGGCATGTCGATCATCGCGTTCCTGATCATCCAGCTGCCGCCGGGCGACTATCTCACCTCGATGATCGCCATGATGACGGATTCCGGCCAGAACGTGGATCCGGCGCAGGTGGCGCGGCTGCGGGAGATCTACGGTTTCGACGACCCGGTCTGGCTGCAATACTGGAAGTGGATGAGCGGCATCCTGTTCCGCGGCGACTTCGGCTATTCCTTCGAATGGAACCGGCCGGTCGCCGATCTGATCTGGGAACGGATGGGCGCGACGCTGGCGATCTCGGCCGCCTCGCTGCTCTTCGTCTGGGCCGTCTCGCTGCCGATCGGCATCTATTCGGCCATGCGCCGCCATTCGGTCGGCGATTACGGCTTCACCTTCCTCGGCTTCCTCGGTCTCGCAGTGCCGAACTTCATCCTGGCGCTGACGCTGATGTACCTCTCCTACAAGTATTTCGGCCAGAGCGTGGGCGGGCTCTACTCGCCCGAATACATCGACGCTCCGTGGACTTGGGCCAAGATCGGCGACCTCCTCGCGCATCTGTGGATCCCGGTCATCATCATCGGCACGCACGGCACCGCCGCGCTGATCCGGATCCTGCGGGCCAATCTCAGCGATGAGCTGAACAAGCCCTATGTGATCACCGCCAAGGCCAAGGGCCTGCCCGAATACCGGGCGGTGCTGCGGTACCCCGTGCGCATCGCGCTCAACCCCTTCGTCTCGGCCATCGGCTGGGTGCTGCCGGAGCTGATCTCCGGCGCCACCATCGTGGCCATCGTGCTCAACCTGCCGACGGCGGGGCCGCTGCTGCTCCGGGCCCTGATCTCGCAGGACATGTACCTGGCCGGCAGCTTCATCCTGCTGATGGGCGTGCTGACGCTGATCGGGATGCTGATCTCCGACATCCTTCTCGCGCTGCTCGACCCCCGGATCCGGTTCACCTGATGAGCGAGCACATCTTCATCGACGGGCCGGCGGAGACGGGACCCGCCGTCACCCTCCTGAAGCCCCGGACCAGCTCGGGCGAGATCGCCGCCGCCGGGCAGTGGGCGCTGATCTGGCGGCGCTTCGCCCGCAACAAGGTGGCGGTCGCGTCCGGCGTCGTCATCCTGCTGTTCTATCTCGTCGGCGCCTTCGCGGAATTCCTGGCGCCGGCGCTGCCCGATGCCGCGCGGCCGCAATTCACCAACGCGCCGCCGCAGAAGATCCGCTTCTTCGCGGCCGACCCCGACGGCGGCTCACGGTTCCTGCTCCATGTCACCGGCTATTCCATGCAGGTGGACCAGGCCTCGCTGCGCCGCACCTATGTGGTGGACGAGGCCAAAGTCGTGCCCATCGGCTTCTTCGTGAAGGGCCCGGCCTACCGGCTGTGGGGCCTCATCCCGCTGGACCGGCACCTGATCGGCCCGGTGCGGCCGGCCGACACCATGTATCTGCTCGGCACCGACAAGCTCGGGCGGGACCTGCTGAGCCGGCTGATCTACGGCACCCGGATCTCGATGTCGATCGGACTGGTCGGCGTCTGCGTCAGCCTGCTGCTGGGCGTCACGCTCGGCAGCCTCTCCGGCTTCTATGGCGGCGCGGTGGACATGGTGATCCAGCGCATCATCGAGGTGATCAGCTCGATGCCCACCATCCCGCTCTGGCTCGGGCTGGCGGCGGCGATCCCGCTCACCTGGTCGCCGCTGCACATCTACTTCGTCATCACGCTCATCGTCTCCCTGTTCGGCTGGACCGGGCTGGCGCGCGAGGTGCGCGGCCGGTTCTACGCCCTGCGGGGAGAGGACTTCGTCACCGCCGCCAGGCTGGACGGGTCGGGCGAGCGGCGGCTCATCTTCCGCCACATCCTGCCCTCGCTCACCAGCCACATCCTGGCGGTGGTGACGCTCGCCGTCCCCACCATGATCGTGGCCGAGACGGCGCTGTCCTTCCTCGGCGTCGGGCTGAAGCCGCCGGTGGTCTCCTGGGGCGTGCTGCTGCAGGAGGCGCAGAACGTGCGCACCATCGCCGGCGCGCCGTGGCTCCTGGCCTGGCCGGCCGGCGCCGTGGTGCTCGCCGTGCTGGCCTTCAACTTCCTCGGCGACGGCCTGCGCGACGCGGCCGACCCCTACGATTCATGATGGGGGCCGCGATGGGACTGATGACGGCGGACCGGCCCGCCACAGAGGCCGACACGGCCGAGGTGGTGCTGCGGGTCGAAGGGCTCAGCCTCGATTTCAACCTGCGCACCCATATCCTCCACGCGGCGCGGGAGGTGAGCTTCGACCTGAAGCGCGGCCGGACGCTTTGCCTCGTCGGCGAAAGCGGCTCGGGCAAGAGCGTGACGGCGCGGGCGCTGCTGCGCATCGTCGACCGCAAAGGTCGGATCGCCGGCGGCCGCATCCTGCTGCGGGGCGATGGCGGCGAGATCGACATCGCCGCGCTCACGGAACGCAGCCCGGAGCTGCTGAAGATCCGGGGCGGGCGGATCGGCCTCGTCTTCCAGGAGCCGATGAGCTCGCTCTCGCCCGTGCACACGATCGGCTCACAGATCGTCGAGGCGCTGCGGCTGCATCGCCGGCTCGGCAAGCGGGCGGCGCGCGAGGCGGCCATCGACCTGCTGCGGCAGGTCGAGATCCCCGATCCCGGCCGGATGATCGACCGCTACACCTTCGAGTTCTCGGGCGGCATGCGGCAGCGGGCGATGATCGCCATGGCGCTGGCCTGCAACCCCGACATCCTGATCGCCGACGAGCCGACGACCGCGCTCGACGTGACCACCCAGGCGGAGATCCTCGACCTTATCAAGCGGCTGCAGGACAGCCGCGGCATGGCGATGCTGCTGATCACCCACGACATGGGGCTGGTCGCCGAGATCGCCGATGAGGTCGCGGTGATGCATTACGGCCGCATCGTCGAGCGCGGCAGCGCCGACGACATCTTCCACGATCCGAAGCATCCCTATACCCGCGCGCTTTTGAACGCGACGGTGAAGCTGGAGCAGAACCGGCGCGCGCTCGCGAAGCCGGCGGCCGCCGAACCAAGCGAGGCGTCGCCGGTGCTGTCGCTGCGCAACGTGTCGAAGGTCTATGGCCGCGGCGACCACGCGGTCCGGGCGGTCGACGATGTCAGCCTCGACCTCTTCCCCGGGGAGAATCTCGGCATCGTCGGTGAGAGCGGCTCGGGCAAGACGACGCTCGGCCGGCTGATCCTGCGGACGATCGAGCCCAGCGCCGGCCGCATCACCTATGTCGATGGCGCCGGGCGGCCGGTGGAGGTGACGGCGCTCGGCAAGCCGGGGCTCAGGGCGTTCCACCGCGATGTCCGGCTGGTGTTCCAGGACCCGTTCGCCTCGCTGAATCCGCGCATGACGGTCAAGCAGATCATCGGCGATCCGCTTTATGTGAGCCGGACGGCACGCGGCGCAGAGCTGACCAAGAGGGTGGGCGAACTGATGGAACTGGTCGGGCTCGACCCCCTCGCCATGGAGCGCTATCCGCACGCCTTCTCGGGCGGGCAGCGGCAGCGCATCGGCATTGCCCGCGCCCTCGCGCTCGACCCGCGCATCGTCATCGCCGACGAGGCGACCGCCGCGCTCGACGTCTCGATCCGCGCGCAGATCCTCGACCTGCTGCTGGACCTGCAGCGGCGGCTGCGCCTGAGCTTCGTCTTCATCTCGCACGACATCTCGGTGGTCCGCTATTTCTGCGACCGGGTCGCGGTCATGCATCGCGGCCGGCTGGTTGAGATGGGCCCGGCCGAGGAGATCTGCACCGCGCCGCGCGAACCCTACACGCGCAGCCTGATCTCGGCCGTGCCGAGCCCGGATCCGCGCCGCAAGCGGATGATGCACCGCACCCGTTTCGTCCCCCAGGAGGCACTGGCCGGCAAGACCAGCTAGCCCCGGGGATCCATAGGACAGCGATTGAGGCGGCGGCGCAGGACCGCGTCCGCCGAAGGAAGAGTGTTGCGCCAGAGGAGCGTCCCATGCCCACGGACAAGGTCCCGCAGATTCCGTTCGGAGCGGTCTATTTCCGCAAGTCCAACCCGCCCCCCGAGGATTGGCAGCGGGACTACCGGACGGCGGCCGAGGATGGACTCAACATCTTCCGTCACTGGTTCATGTGGAGCGTCATCGAGCGTCGGCCCGGCGTCTACGACTGGGACGACTATGACCGGCAGATGGACCTGGCGGCCGAGAACGGCCTCAAGACCATCATCGCCGAGCTGACCCACACGGTTCCCGACTGGGCCTATCGCAAATTCGCCCACGCGCGGCAGCGCCGGATGGACGGGCGGCCGCTGACCTCGAACATGGGGGTCAGCGCCGCCGTGGGCGGCTTCGCCAACAATGGCGGCGGGGCAGGGGCCCTCAGCATGAACTGCCCCGAGGTGAAGGCGGCGGCCGGTGCGTTCCTGACGGCGCTCGCGACCCGCTACAAGGGGCATCCGGCGCTGCTCGGCTACGACGTCTGGAACGAGGTCAACTACGCGGCCGATGTCGATTATTCGGACCCCGCCAAGGCCGCCTACCGCGAATGGCTGCAGCGGAAATACGGCGACCTCGAGACGCTGGCGCAGGCCTGGCACCGCTATTCCTATGCCGAGTGGGAGGACATCGAGCCGCCGGCCGAGATCGCCCCCTATCCGGAAGGCCTCGACTGGATCGAGTTCCGGCGGGACAATTTCTACGGCCAGATGCAGTGGCGGATCGACACGATCCGCGCGGTGGACCCGCAGTGCCTGATCGCCGCGCATGGCATCGCCGGCGCGATCCCCAACATGGCGGCGAATGGCTGCGACGACTGGCTGGCGGCGTCCAAGGTCGAGATCTACGGCATGACCTGGGTGCCGGCGCGCAAGGGCAACCAGCCCTGGCGCAACTTCTACGGCGCCGACATGACCCGCGCCGCCGCCCGCGGCAAGCCGTTCTGGCACGCGGAGCGGCAAGGCGGCCCGCTGTGGCTGCAGCCGCAGGTGCTGGGCCGCGACAAGGAGGATGGCCGCGTCGCCGAGCCGGAGGACATCCGCGTCTGGACGATGACCTCCTTCGCCGCCGGCGTGACCGGCGTCCTCAACCTGCGCTGGCGGCCGCTGCTCGACGGCCCGCTGTTCGGCGCCTTCGGCTCCTACGCCATGGACGGGTCGCGCACGCCGCGCTCCGACATGGCCAGCGCCATCGCGAAATGGGCGAACGCGCCGGAGCGGAAGGACGTCTTCGCGGCACGGCCGGTGAGGGGCGATATCGGCCTGCTGGTCGTTCCGGAAGCCCAGGCCTGGGACCTGCTGCTCAACCACCGCCACTGCCCGGAGACCTATGCCGAGGCGATGTGGGGCGCCTATCGCGGCTTCTTCGACAACGGCATCCAGGCGGACTGGCTGCATATCGACGACATCGACGCCCATGACACGATCTATGCGCCGTACCCGATCATGCTCACGGCGGCGCATGCGGAGAGGCTGGCCCGCTGGGTGGAGGCCGGCGGCACGCTGATCAGCGAGGCCTGCATCGGCTATTTCGGCGACCGCGGCAAGGTCGGCATCGTACAGCCGAACCACGGGCTGGACCGCGTCTTCGGGGTGCGCGAGCACGAGGTCGAATTCATGCCCGACATCGGCGATCGCATCCGCTTCGACTATGACGGCCACAGCGTGACGGGCGGCGGCTTCCTGCAGAGCTATACGCTGGCGGGCGGCACCGAGCGCGGCCGGTTCGCCGACGGGCGGCTCGCGATGGTCGAGCACACCCATGGACGCGGGCGGACCCTGCTGGTCGGCACCCATCCGGGCGTGGGCTATTTCAGGACCTCGGGCGAGGCGAATCGGAGCTATTTCGCCGGGGTCTTCGCGTGGACCGGCCGGGAGCAGCATGTGCGGCTCTCGAACGGCGCGCTGCAGGCCAGGTTGCATGACGGCGAAAGCGGCAAGGTGCTGTGGGTGGTGAACCCGACGCGTGAGACCCAGCGCTCGGCCGTCACGCTCGCCGGCCGCTACGGAACGCTCCGCTTTGGCGAGACTCATTGGGCGGCCGAGAACGCCCGGATCAAAGATGACGAAATGGTACTCCCGCCACGAGACGTTCTGGTGGTCCGGCTTGCCTAGATGCGCCTTGCAGCGTAAGTCGCGGCTGGGTCGCATGCGGTCGTGTCGGCTTCGATGGCCACGGGCACCGGACCTGTTGTTCGGGACAGCATACTGGCTTGATCTCTATGCCTCCCGGGCCGTTACCGCAGCTGGCTACCGCCTTGAGCCGTTCCAGAGGTCAACTACGCTGGCAGGTCCTCAAGCCGCTCTTTTGTCAGCGTCCTGAGGCCGTGTTGCCGAGGATGCCCATGCGGATCACGCTGATCTCGCCATCGGCGAGTTCTGGCAGGCGCGCGAACCAGGACTGGACATGCGGGGTTCGATTATGCGCCTCGAAATCGGTCTGGCTGGCGAAAATCTCGGTGAAGATGAAATGCCCCGGCGTCTCGCGGCTCTCATGGAGGAAGTAGAGCAGGTTGTTCGGCTCGGCGCGTACCTGCGCCACGAGCGGTAGCGTGATTGCACGTAGGGCGTCTTCCTTGCCCGGCTTGGCGCGAATCTGTGCCACGACGGCATAAGCGTCGGCAGGAATGGCGGTATAGCGCACTCCATCAGCGTCTCGGGCGATCGCTCCTGGCGTGGGGAGCGCGGCCGCTACCATCGTTGCCACCATGACGCGGGACAGGAACTTGCCCGACATTGCATATCTCCTTCCGTCCTGGGTTTTGCGGCTCGTGTGTCGTGCTCGCGCCTCGCGAGGGAGCCAGTTGCGCACCCCTGTTGGGAGGGGGCGCGTAATGCCTCAGTAGCTGTGAAACCCTGCACGGCTTGTTCTCCGTTCAGCGCGATGAGGACACCATCTTGCGCCGCGCTTCGAGCGCGTCGTCGAAGGTCTGCTTGACCGAACCCAGTGCCTGCACGAACTCGAGCTGCTCGCCTTCCGAGCCGGTGCAGTAGATCAAGCGCCACCCGTCCGACTTGCCTTCGGTGATCCCGTTGGAATTGGCGTCGAGCGGGGCTGCGCGGCGCTCGGCTTCGTTCGCCACGGTCACGACGCGGTTCGCGCGGACGTTCGTCATGCCGCGCCGGCCGGACTCCGCTTCGAGGTCGGCGATGAATTGATTGAAATCGGCGTCGTCGCGGATGTGAAAGCAGATGTGCATCATCCGCGGAAATGCCGGGCTCATGTGATCGAGCGGCTCGGCGAATGCCTGTGGTCCGCCCATCGGCTGATCGGCATCGCGATATTGCAGGAGCTCGACGACGACATTGTCGAACTGGACGAAGCGCACGTCGAGCCGCTGCGCACCGCCGCGAAGGTCGGGAATACCCATTGTGCGTGGGTTGACGCCGCGTGCGCGAGCTTCGATTTCCTGGCCAGTCAGCAGCGTATTGTGGATCCGTTCGCCTTGGAAATCGCCATCGCGCATTACCTCGGTTCCGCCTAGCACCTCGGTGTAGAAGGTGAAAGCTCGCTCCATGTTCTGGACTGTGAGGCCGAAATGTTGAACGCCTTGCAGCCGCTGGCCGATCGGTAGCTCGTCGGACTTGGCCGACGTCGCCCGCCGCCCCTGCGCCGCGGCCGGCGCTGCCATTCCGGTGACTGATGCCGCTAGCACCGTACCCGCGGTTTTCAGCGCATCCCGGCGATCGAGGCCTCCTGAAATCTGTCCATGATTTTCCATCGTCCCTCTCCCTGAAATTGCCCTTGGCGTCGGCGGCCCTTCTGACAGTGGCCAAGCGCTCTTGCCGCTGCATCGCGCTGCAACTCGCCTCGTATGCAGGCTGTTTTGCCACCATCCCCGCGCCGAACGGTGCGAACGCCGCCTCTGACGCCTAGATGTGCGCGCCGCGGCTGGCGTGTATTACAGAATCTTGCTCTTTTGCCGCGCCAAGAGCTTCGATGGTGATTGGATTTCCCAGATCTCGCCGATCCTACTGGGCGACGCCTCGTGGGCCGTAGCGCGGGTCGTGCCGTCCCGGCTCGGCCTACCTGCCATGTTGCAGATGGTGTAAATTCGAGCCGGCCAGAATACGTCGAAGCACCCTGGAGCACGGGCGGTTGAAATTCGAAGACGCCTGGAAGGGGATCGAAAACGGCCAGATGGGTGATGGCGCGGGCACCGGCTTTGCGTCCTGTGGGGCGACTTATTCCTCTCACGTTCCGCGTTACTGGAGAGACCATCTGATCGCACCGGTACGCACGATCGGTGCTGCAACGGCGACGTCGCTCAAGATGAGCTACTGGTTCTCGACCATCGAGGATTCTCCGCAGGAGGGCGACCCGACGTTCGTCAGTGCTTCACTGCGAACGAGCGTAGCAACGGCTTGGCGCGATGCTGCGCCGTCGGGCCGAGTGTCCATGTTGCCGTTCGAGGGCGCACAATGGCGCTTCGAGCAGCCGGTAAGCTTCATGCAATTCCATCTTCCTTTCGAACTGATGGGCATGGTTTGCGCATCGTTGTTCGGAAGGGAACTCACCCACGATCATCTTCGGATGCCCGCGGACGTGCCGGATTCCCAGCTTTGCCGTCGGCTGGACCGCATTGGGCATACGGCCTCCCTGATAGAGCCTACAAACCTCCTTCTCGATAGTTGGGCATTGATCCTCGCCGAAACGTTCCTCCGGCGGCTATCGAGCCACGGCGAGCGAAACGGCCACGGGCCGTTCGGCAAGCTTCCCGCAAGGGGGATCGCACGCGTCGTAGCTTACATCGAGGACGGCGTCGACCAGGACCTACGCCTGTCATCGCTCGCTGCTGTCGCCGGAATGAGCGTTTATCATTTTGCCCGCCGCTTTCAGGAAACGGTCGGCATATCACCTTACTCCTATGTGCTGGTGCGGCGCATCGGACGCGCTCGTGCGCTGCTGCGCCGGAACGACGAGCGGCTCGTCGACGTGGCGCTGGCTTGCGGCTTCTCAAGCCAGTCCCATTTGACGACAGTCTTCCGCCGATGTCTCGGTGTTACGCCGGGAGAATATCGCCGGCGCGTGCAGGGATGAAATGGCTTCGACGGCAACGGGACTGTGGAAAGATGCCCAACCGGTCGCCTGCCGCGGACAGCCCTGGGTGCTCGATAGTATTCGCTTCTCTACGAGACGGCTTGGCGTCGCTCGGGCTCAACATGCCTCATTGCCCCGGATGATCCGTAATCATTCGCGAGCCTCAACCTTCGGGCCAGCTCATACCATCCATCTCCAACGCGCCAAAGGCGGTCGCGTCCGCTTCGGGTAGTCCAATACAGTGTCCGGCTTCGGGAGCCTCCTGAGGCGCCAGGCCGGCGAGGAAAGGACGTTCCCAGCCAGCTTGGCCTGCGTCCGTTCTGGAGAAGCCGCAGCGATGGCCGGAAATGGCACTAACGCATCATGCGTTCGCTCCTGAGCGAGGTTGCGTTATGCAGCAAGGCGCGGAACTGTGCTCTCGGCCAATCGCAAGAATCGTTGGTTGCGGGTCCCCGCAACCACCTCGGTTATTACTCCCCCGATATTTGTTATAACTGCTTCGATATCAACATGATCCTGAGCCCCGCCCGAGAAGGCGGGGCTCTGCGCTTCACGGACCGATGCGAAATCGGATGCCCGACCGGAGCGGAGACCAAGCCCCCGCTCCGACACAGACGGATCATCTTGCGATGGTCCTGGTGCTCAACTCCAGTTTCAACGGGCTAACGCTCTAGGAAGGCGATGACAGTTTCGCCGATCAGAAGTCGAACTTATCGATGTTCTCCTTGGTGAAGACGAAGGGCGCCCCGAGCAGGATCTCGCTGCCGTTGACGACCTGGAGGTCGCCGAGCTTGCCGGCCTTCACCGAGGTCGCGCCCGGCTTCAGCGTGCCGTCGGCCACGGCCCGCAGCACATACATCGCGGCATAGCCGAGATCGACCGGGTTCCACAGCACCACCGACTTGACGCAGTCCTTCGCCACATAGGGCTTCATGGCGTTGGGCGTGGCCAGGCCGATCACGGCAATCTGGCCGCATTTGCCGGCCTGGGTGACCGCCTCGGCGGAGGCCGGGGTCGCCACGCTGGTCATGCCGACGATGCCCTTGAGCTCGTCGCCATGCTTGTTGATCAGCGTCGTCGCCTGGTTGAAGGACAGGATATTGTCCTCCTGCGCCTCGACCGTCTCCAGCCATTTCAGCTTCGGATGGCACTTCTCGGCATAGGCCGCCATCTCGGCGATCCAGCGCGCCTGGTTCGGCGTGGTGAAGGTCGAGGTGACGATGGCGAAGGAACCCTCCTCGCCGATCTCCTTCGCCAGGTTGTCGATCAGCGACTTGGCGATGCCATTGAACTCCGCCTGGTTGACAAACCATTGGCGGGCGTCCGGCGTCGAATTGGCGTCGTAGCCGACGACGTTGATGCCCTTGGACAGGGCCTTCTTCAGCACCGGCGCGATGGCGACCGGGTCGTTGGCGGCGAACAGGATGCCGTCGACGCCGCTGGTGATGGTGTTGTCGATGAAGGTGATCTGCTCGTCGATATTGGCCTTGGTCGGGCCGTCCGTCTTGGCGGTGACGTTGCCGAGCTCCTTGGCCGCGTCGGCGATGCCCTTCGAGGTCGCGTTGAAATAGCCGATGCCGATCAGCTTCGGGATGTCGACCACGGTGAGCGGCTTGCCGGCGCGGTCCGGCGCGCTGGTCGGGGTGCCGCCGTCATAGGGCTTCGCCGCCGCCGCGGCGGCCGTCCCGTCGCAGGCCAGCGGGCTGGTCGGCAAATCGTCGCCGCCCGTCCAGCCCGAATCCGCCCGCGCCGCGCCGGCGGCAAGCAGCACGCCGAATGCCAGGGCCCAAGTCGTCCGCCTCATGTCATCTCCTCCACTGTTTGCGGGCCGGAATCCGGCGAGGCCCGCGCTTGTTGGTCAGCCGTCGCCGTCGCGGCGGAACAGGTTGCCGATCAGAATGGCGAGGATCAGCACCACGCCGATCACGACGATGGTGCCGTCGCCCTTCACCCCGGCCAGGGACAGGCCGTTCTTGATGGCCTGCATCAGGATCAGCCCGAGCACCGTGCCGATGATCGTGCCGCGCCCGCCGAAAATGCTGGTGCCGCCGAGGACGACCGCGGTGATGACGTCGAGCTCCAGCCCGGTGCCCATGTCCGAGCGCGTGGTCGACACGCGCGACACGAAGACCACGGCGGCGAGCCCGGCCATCAGCCCCGAGCCGGTGTAGATCAGCAGCTTGGTGCGGTCGACGCCGATGCCCGAGAAGCGGGCGGCCGTCTCGTTGGCGCCGACCGAATAGGTCGACCGGCCGAAGGTGGTGAGGCCGAGGATCACGGCGGCGGCCGCCGTCACGGCCAGCAGGATCCAGAGCTGGGAAGGCACGCCGAGCGCCTCGCCCTGGCCGAGGCCGAAGAACCAGTCCGGATAGCCGCGCACCGATCGCGCCTGGCTGATGCCCTCGGCCAGGCCGCGATAGAGGGCGAGGGTGGCCAGGGTGGCGATCAGCGGCGGCACCCGGAAGCGGGTGATGATCAGGCCGTTGACCAGCCCCGCCACAGCGCCGACCACCAGCGCCAGGGCCATCGCGGCGGGCAGCGGCAGGCCGAGGGTCTTCCAGAACACGCCGAGCAGAATGGCGCAGAGTCCGAGGATCGATCCGACCGACAGGTCGATGCCGCCGGTGACGATGACGAAGGTCATGGCCAGGGCCACCAGCCCGACCTCGGCCATCAGCCGGCCCTGGTTCAGCAGGTTGTCGATGGTGAAGAAGCGGTCCGACTGGGTGGCCAGAAGGGCGAGGGCGATCGCGACCAGGATGGCCAGGATCGTCTCGTGCCGGAGGAGGAAGCGCAGCGACACCGGCGTCTCCTCAGATCGCGACGCGCCGGCGCCGCACCATGTCGGCGAGCACCGTGACGAGGATGAGGAGGCCGAGCACGGCGCGCAGCCAGTAGGCCGACACGTTGAGGAAGATCAGCGCCGAGCCGATGGTGGCGAACAGGAGGGCGGCGAGGGTCGAGCCGATCACCGTGCCCATGCCGCCCAGGATCGACACCCCGCCGATGACCGCCGCGGTGATGACCGTGAGCTCGAGATTGGGCGGCACGGTCGACTGGATGACCTGCAGCTGGGTCGCGAACAGCACGGCGGTGATGCCGGCGAAGACGCCGTGGATGGCGAAGACGGCGACGGTCGTCGTCTCGATCCGGATGCCGGTCGCCCGCGCCGCCTCGGCATTGCCGCCGACGGCATAGATCGACCGGCCGAAGGCCGAGTAGCGCATCCAGAAGGCGGTCAGGAGCGTCAGCACGACCATGAACCAGATCGGCAGCGGCAGGCCGAAGAGGCGCTTCTGGGCGATCAGGTAATCGGCCGGCAGGTTGGTGATCCAGGCGCCGTCGGTGACGCTGATCAGGCCGCCCTTCAGGATCGACAGCATGCCGAGCGTCACCACGATCGACGGGATGCGGGCATAGGCGACGAGGCCGCCGACGAAGGCGTTGACCACCACGCCGGCCAGGATCGGCGCGGTCCACGCGACCCAGACCGGATAGCCCCCGACCGCGAGCGTGCCCGAGAGGGTAGCCAGCACGCCGATCAGCGAGCCGATCGACACGTCGATATGGCCCGAGATGATCACCAGGGACATGCCGAGTGCGGCCACCGCGATATAGGCGTTGCTCGAGAAGATGCTGGTCAGGTTGGTGTTGCTCAGGAAGCGCGGGTTGACCGCGCCGACCACGACGAAAAGCGCGACCAGGGCGCCGAGGATGACCAGCTCCTGGCCATAGGCTCCGAGGAAGCGGCCGACCCGTCCGCTCCGGGCCGAGGAGCGGGCCGCGGCCGTGATCATCGTCATCAGGCGGCCTCCGCCGAGTCGCCGGACCGCGTCATGGCGGCGCCGACCGCATCGGGCGTCGCCTCCGCCCGGTCGAAGGCGGCGGCGATGCGCCCGCCGCTCATGACGAGGATACGGTCGCTCATGCCGAGCACCTCGGGAAGCTCGCTCGAGATCAGCAGGATGGCGAGGCCCTGGGCGGCGAGCCCGCTGATCAGGGCGTGCACCTCGGCCTTGGCGCCGACATCGATGCCGCGTGTCGGCTCGTCGAGGATCAGGATGCGCGGCTCGGTGGCGAGCCATTTCGCCAGCACCACCTTCTGCTGATTGCCGCCGGACAGCTGGCGCACCGCCTGCTCGGGCCCGCGGGTGCGGATGCCGAAGCGCTTGATGGCATCGCGGGCGAGGGCGCCTTCGCGCCGGAGGTCGACGATGGAAGCCTTGGCGATCCGGCTGAGGACGGCCAGCGATACGTTCTCGCGCACCGTCTGCGGCCGGATCAGGCCCTGCAGGCCCCGGTCTTCCGGCACATAGGCGATGCCCAGGTCCCGGGCCTGACCCGGCCCGCCGATCGCGACCGGCTTGCCGTCCAGCAGGATCTCCCCCGATGTGGCCGGGGTGATGCCGAAGATGGTGAGCGCCAGTTCGGTGCGGCCCGAGCCGACCAGCCCGGCGATGCCCAGGATCTCGCCGGCATGCAGCGACAGCGAAATGTCCTGCACGGTCGTGCTGTAGGAGACGTTGCGCAGCTCGAGCATGGTCCGCCCGATCGCCGCCTCGCCCTTGGGAAACAACTGCTCGATCGAGCGGCCGACCATCATCGACACCAGCGTCTTCTCGTCGACCTCGCCGATCGGCCGGGTGCCGATCAGGGCGCCGTCCCGCAGCACGGTAACGCGGTCGGCGAGGGCGAAGATCTCCGCCATGCGATGGCTGACATAGACGATGCCGACGCCCTGGCCGCGCAGCCGGCGCACCACATCCATCAGCCGCTTGACGTCGGCGTCCGCCAGCGCCGCCGTCGGCTCGTCCATGATGACCAGGCGGGCGTTCCAGGACAGCGCCTTGGCGATTTCGACCCGCTGGCGGTTGGCGACTGAAAGGCTGCCCACCCGGAGGTCGACGTCGAGGTCGTGGCTGTCGAGGGAATCGAGCAGCTCGCGCGCCCTGATCCGCATCGTCTCCCAATCCAGCCCGCCCCAGGACCGGCGCGGCGCATGGCCGAGGAAGATGTTCTCAGCGACCGTGAGATCAGGGAACAGCAGCAGCTCCTGATAGACCGTGGCGATGCCGGCCTGCTGCGCCTCGCGCGGTGAGGAGAAGCTCGCCGGCTTGCCGTCGACCCGCAATTCCCCGGCATCGGCCCGGTGCACGCCGGCAAGGATCTTGATCAGCGTCGACTTGCCGGCGCCGTTCTCGCCGAGCAGGGCATGCACCTCGCCGGGACGCACGTCGAAGCTGATGTCCCTGAGCACGGTCAGGCCGGCGAAGGATTTGGAGATGCCCGCCAGCTCGACGACCGGGGGCTCGGCGCGCTCATCCATGGTCGGCGCCCTTTATCCTCATCGCCATGAGTGGCGTTTCCCGTCCCCTGTCGATCCGCTTCTGAAAACCGCCGGTGTGCTGGAGGGCGACGCGCGGCAGGTTGTCTCTTAATTGTCTGATGATCAGATCACGAAAGCGGCCTTATTGCCACCACCTCCGGAAGCCGGTCCTTCGGAGACGTTGCGACCCGATCGGTCACTTGGGGCGGAGCAGCCAGCAGACCGCGAAGGGACCGATATCGAGTCCCTCGACCGGATAGTCGACGAAGCCATTCGGCATCAGCACCTCGGCGCTCCGCCAGCCCCCCTCGGGCAGCGCCAGGGCGATACGCTCGTTCCGGAGATGGGCGATGCAGAGCACATCGTGATCGGACATGTCGATCAGAAGGCCGCGCAAGCGCGGGTGGCCCGCCCAGCGCAGGGCCGATGCCGGCTGGCCTGCGCAATGCGACAGGCGGCTCAGGAGATGTGCGGCCGGTGTCCAAGTACCGTCATCGGCAATCAGTCCCTTCGGCCCTGACGGCTCGAAGAATGTCAGCGTCTCGACATCGGAGTCCAGAAACCCCGCGACCGTACCGGCCAGCCAGGCGGCCGCGATGACCTGTCCTTGCCGTGGATCCGGTGCGGCGGAGCGACGGCGGCCTTCGGGAGAGGTGGCATTCGGGTTGGTGCGCAGGCCCAGCGTCATCGGACCGATCTGAAACCGCCGAGCCGGCAGCTTGGCCTTGGCGGAGGCCAGGATGTCCTCCAGCGGCTCGGTGGTCTCGCCGATGGTGTCGTCGTCCGACCCGTGCACCGTGGGATTGGACGTCCAGGCCAGATAGTCCGCCGGCGGCCAACGGGTCATGCGGTTGAGCTCGGTGAAGAAGGCTCCGGTACCCGCTCCGATGACGGTGCCGGGCAGCATCTCCCGGGCGGCCGCGACGGCCGCATCGTCGGCATCCCACAGCGAGACGCCGATGGTGGGCCGGCCGACCAGCAACGGGCCAAGGGCTTCCAGGATTGCACGGGTGCCGACCGCGGCGCCGCCCCTGATATCGATGCGCAACGGTCCCGAGACCGCCGACACTTTCGCGCGCGCCTCCTCCAGCCAGGCGGGTTCGGACGGGTCGATCTCGATCGCGGTGAAGCCAAGGCCGAGCGTGCGGATGGCGTCGGCCTGCGCAACTGCGATCGGACCGGGCGGCAGGCTGGTGCCGAGAACGGGGAGGGGTGCCGTCTTCCGGACGGCCGGCCCGCTGTCCTGCGCGGGGACGGCCGCAGTCGCCCGGGACAGGATCTCGAGCCTGACGACCTGCTCGACGGTCGACGAGGGCCCAATCCGGTAGGGGTACGGCCGGGCCAGGGGCCGGCAATAGGTCTTGTACGAGGCATCGGTCCAGTTGCGCTGGTCCTCGGTCTCGAACACCTCGCCCTCGAACACCAGCCGCAGGCGATGGCCGGCCGCGGTCTCGTATTCCATCGCGGCGATGTCGAAGAACGGCTGGTGCGGCGAGACCAGGTCGGGGAACCGCGCCTCCTCGACCCGGCCGTCCGGATGGGTCACGGCCACCGGGCGGCCGCGGGCGGCCCCCAGGCTGTGGAGCACGACGAAGCCGGTCCGGTTGGTGTCGAAGCCGGATGCCGACCAGGCCCGGGCCCTGGCCTCGACCACGCGGTCGGTGACGGTCCAGGTGATCGACCAGGTCAGGTCTCCGGCGGCCGGGTCGAGGGCACCGCCCGCGGTCGCCGTCACCCGCCCGTCCTGCCGCTGCAGGTGGGCTTCTGACGGCAGATCCGCCGTCCCCCAGTTCACGTCACGCACAACGAAGCCGATGCCGCGGAACAGCTCCTCCCCGTCGAGAGTGATCCCGCGGGCGAAGGCGCCGCTGCGGTCGAGCCGGAGATCGAGCCCGCCTGGGGAGAGGCGCCCGGAAGAGGATGCGTCCGCAGTCATGCTCAGCCTCGTGACAGTCCGGTTGAAGCGAATGGCGGAACGGGCGAGGCCTCGCCCGCCGCCGCGATGCAGCATGGAATTGCTTTGACGAGAGCGCGTCGGAGTGACTAGCGTAGCGCGATACTGGTATCAAAGGTATACCAAATGGTCACGGTCGCGATCCGTCGGCGCAAGCTGTACGAGGACGTGGCGGAGCACCTGGAGCGCATGATCCAGGACGGCTCCTACGCGCCCTCGGATCTCCTGCCGTCCGAACGCGATCTGATGCGACAGTTCGGGGTGGGTCGCCCCGCCATCCGCGAGGCGTTGTTCCATCTGCGGAAGATGGGGCTGGTGGAGCTTCGGTCGGGGGAGCGGGCGCGGGTGACGCAGCCGACGCCGCAATTCGTGATCAGCGCCTTGTCCGGCACCACGCGGCACATGCTCGCCGCACCGGGCGGGGTGCAGAATTTCCAGAGCGCGCGCAGCTTCTTCGAAACCGGCCTCGCCCGTTATGCCGCGTCGCACGCCACCAAGGAGGACCTGTCGGACCTCGAAGCCGCGCTCGCCGCCAACCGGGAGGCGATCGGCGACCTCAAGCGCTTCCAGGAGACCGATGTCGGCTTCCACTACGTGCTGGCGGTGATCCCGCGCAATCCGATCTTCATCGCCATCCATGAAGGACTGGTCGAGTGGCTGCTGGAGCAGCGCCAGACCACGCTGAGGGCCGGCGGCTACGAGATCGCCTACGAGGCGCACCGGGCGATCTTCGAGGCCGTGGCGGCCCGTGATCCCGATCGGGCCGAACGGGCGATGCACGAGCATCTCAACTATGTCGCCCGCCGCTACAACGAAATCGTCGGGGGGGAGTGATGGGGGGCTATGTCGTGGTTGTCGAGTTTCGTTTGAAAAGCGGGTCGCGCGGCGATTTCCGGCTGCTGGTGGACGACAACGCCCGGACCTCGACCCGGGTGGAAGCCGGCTGTCGCCGCTTCGACGTGATCGAGCCCACGGGCGATTCCGATGCCGTCCTGCTCTACGAGATCTATGACGACCGCGCCGCCTTCGACGCGCATGTCGCGTCCCGGCATTACGCCAGGTTCGACGCCGCAAGCGCCGGCTATGTGGTCGGAAAATCGGTGACGGTCGGCGAGCTCGTCTGCGAGGGGGCGCTGTAGAGGTTTCGAAAATCGCCGCCCAGACCGGCAGGCCGGGCGAAGCAACGGGAGGAACCGGAGTGGCATACCAGGATCTCAGGACCATGGCCGGCACCAAGGCGCCGAAGTTCGGGCATTTCATCGTCGAATTCGCCACGCCCGGCATCGGGCACATCCTGAAGTCGGCGGGCTGCGACTTCGTGCTGTTCGACCTCGAGCACTCCGGCTTCCACTTCGAGACAGTGAAGAGCGCGATGCGCTACTTCGAGGCCGCGCAGCTGCCCGCGATCGTGCGGGTGCCGTCGCGTGAGTACCACCACATCGCCCGTGCGATGGACATGGGCGCCGAAGGACTGATGCTGCCGATGGTCGGGTCGGCCGCCGAGGCACGCGAGATCGTGCGGTCGATGAAGTACCATCCGGCCGGCGGGCGGGGCGTCGCCCTCCAGGTCGCGCATGACCGGTACCGGCCCGGCGCCGTGACCGAGAAATTCGCCGCCGCGAACCGGCGCTCCACCCTGTTCTGCCAGATCGAGACGGCGGACGGCGTGAAGAATGCGGACGAGATCGCGGCCACCGAGGGCGTCGACGCGCTCTGGGTGGGGCATTTCGACCTGTCCGTCTCGCTCGGCATCCCCGGCCAGTTCGACCATCCCGATTTCAGGAGCGCCATCGACCGGACCATCGCGGCCTGCGAGAAGCACAAGAAGGCGCTGGGCCGCCTGGTGCCGACGGTCGCCCAGGGCATCGAGCTCAAGGCCGCCGGCTTCGATTTCATCTGCTACTCGGGCGATGTCTGGGTGCTGCACGATGCGCTGGCGGATGCGATCACGCGTCTGCGCGAAGGCGCGAAGGCGGGGCGGAGCTAGGGCGATGGCCGGACCGTTTCGCGTCGCGCTGTCGGGCGATTTCCGGAAGCCCGACGGAATGCCGACCTATCCGGACTTCGATCTCACGCCGCTGCTCTCTGCGCCCGGGGTCGAGGCGCTGTTCCTGGACGTGGCCGACCCGTTGCGCGCCGAGCAGCTGGAGGAAATCGACGCGCTGATCCTGCTCACCCACCGCTTCACCGCGGAGAGCGTGCCCAGGAGCGGCCGCCTGGCCGTCGTCGCCCGCTTCGGCGTCGGCTACGACACGGTCGATGTGGACGCCTGCACCCGGGCCGGCATCGCGCTCGTGATCACGCCGGATGGGGTGCGCAGGCCGGTCGCGGTGTCGATCATCACGCTCATGTTGGCACTCACCGGCAAGCTGCTGGTCAAGGACCGGCTGACGCGCGAGGCCGCGGCCGGCTTCGCCAAGCGGTCCGAACACATGGGCATGGGTCTCGTCGGGCGCACACTCGGCTCGCTCGGGATCGGCAACATCGGCGCCGAGATGTTCCGGATGGCCAGGCCGTTCGACATGACATGCATCGCCCATGACCCGGCGGCCGACCCGGCCGTGGCGGCGGAGCTGGGCATCGAGCTCGTCGGGCTCGATGACGTGTTCCGCCGCGCCGACATCCTCTCGGTCAGCTGTCCCTTGACCCCGCAGACCCATCATCTGGTTAATGCCGACCGGATCGCGCTGATGAAGCCGACGGCCTACCTGATCAACACTGCGCGCGGGCCGATCGTGGACCAGGCGGCGCTGACGCAGGCCCTGCAGGCGCGGCGGATCGCCGGGGCCGGGCTCGACGTGCTGGAGCAGGAGCCGCCGGACCCGGACGACCCGATCCTCAAGCTCGACAACGCCATCCTAACGCCGCACGCCCTGTGCTGGACCGACCAGTGCTTCGCCGGCAACGGTGCCGCGGATGTCCGCGCCGTGCTGGAGGTGCAGCAGGGGCGCGTGCCGCGGGGCGTGGTCAACCGCGCCGTGCTTGACGCGTTCCGCTGGCGCGAACGGCTGGCGGAATTCGGCCGGCGCTTCGGCGCGGGACCGTAAGGGCGACGCTCTCCTCCAAAAGGGGAGAGACCGATGCAAAGCAGCCGGCGCTCACGACCGGCGGATCCAGGGAGGACAGGCGAGCATGAACGATCGGACGAGACGCGAATTCGAAGCCGGCCTGGCGGCCGATGTCGACGCCTGGCTGCGGGGGGAGCCCACCCGGCGCAGCTTCATCAAGAGATTCGGGCAGATGACCGGGATGCTCGCCGTGTCCGGGCCGCTGCTGGCCTCGATCAGCCGCTCGGCCCTGGCCCAGGCGGCCGCCCAGCTGGCGGATCCATCGACGCCGCTCGGCCAGGCTCAGGCGGCCGCCCTCAAGGCCTCCACGGAGGGGCCGGCGGATGGTTCGGCCTATCGCGCCGTGCAGGCCGCCAAGCAGTTCCCGGACGTGACCCTGACCATGACCTACGAGTCCGGGCTTCAGGCGCTCGACCCGCGGCATTTCTCCGGACCGCTGTGGGAACAGCTGACCGGGATGAAGTCGAATGTGGTCGAGCTGTCGCATCCCGACCAATACTCGAAGCCCGTGGCGGAGCACATCGCCGGGTCGGGGGCCTACGACATCCTGGATATCGAGCCGGCCTGGACCCCGTCACTCGCCGATGGCGGCGTCATCGCGCCGCTCGACGACTACATCGCCAAGCACATGAACAAGGCGGATTTCGACGATTATCACCCCCTGTTCAAGGCGCTGCCCACCTACAAGGGCAAGATCTGGGGTGTGTTCGACGACGGCGACATGTTCGCCCTCTATTACCGCAAGGATGTCTTCGACGATCCGAAGCTCAAGGACGCCTACAGCCAGAAGTTCGGTAAGCCGCTGGCCGTCCCGAAGACGTGGGAGGATTATGCCCAGGTCGCCCAGTTCATCACCGACCAGATGGCGCCCAACCTCTACGGAGCGGGGCACTTCCGCAAGGCCGGCAGTCCGGGCAACCAGTACGACTTCCTGCAGCAGTTCCGGGCGAACCGGGGCGAGCTGTTCGACGGCGACATGAAGGCCGGACTGGCCTCGGCAGCCGGCATCAAGACTCTCGAGAACATGATCGCGGCCAACAAGGCGTCGATCCCCGGCAACAACGAGCTGGATGCCGTGTCGCTCTGGGCCGCCTTCCTGCAGGGCAAGGTGGCGATGATCTATTCCTGGCCACCCAGCGGCCGGATGGCGGCAAACTATTCGCAAAGCGATGCAGCCATCAACTTCATCCCGCGCTCCACCATCGCCGGCAAGGTCGGCTACGCCGTCGTGCCGGGCAACCCGGAGCATGCGACCGGCTACAGCAAGGCGCTCGCCGCCGATTCCGAGAATCCGGAGGCCGCCTACCTGTTCATGCAATGGGCGACCTCGCCGCCGGTGTCGCTGGCCCGCACCATGCTGCCCTATGCGCTGCGGGATCCCTACCGCCTGTCGCACTACAAGTCGGAGCTGTACGGCGCCCTCTGGCCGGATGCGAAGGACTACCTGGCCAACCTCTGCAACTCGGCCAATGTCGGGCTGCTCGACATGATCATGCCCGGCTGGCAGGACTACGCGCTCAGCCTGGATCGGATGTGCTCCTCGGTCTGGGCCGGCACCGATCCCAGGGCCGCGCTCGAGACCGCGGCGGCGGAATGGGACCAGACGACCGAGCGCCTGGGCACCGACAGCCAGAAGGCGTTCTACGCGGAATACAAGAAGCTGCCCGGCTCCTCGGCCGACCATACGGTCGAGGCGCTTGGGATGGCCGTGAAGCTGTGACGGCGCGGGCGGCGGCGGGCCTCGGCTTCGCCGCCGCCATCCTGCATCATCCACGGACAGCCGCATGACGACCGACGCCACTTCGATCGCTCCGCCCCGGCGCGTACCGCGCCGGCGGGCCGGCTTGTCCGAATGGAGCGACCGCCACTTCAAATGGCTGCTCGTGGTCCCAGCGGTGCTGCTGATCCTGTCGCTGTCGGTGTACCCGCTCGTGTTCTCGCTCTGGGTGTCCTTCGTCAACTATGACTTCCAGATCCCCGGGCACGCCTTTGTCGGCCTGAAGAACTTCTCGATGGTGGTGCTCGATCCGGTGGCGCGGTGGTCGCTGGTCCTGACCATCCTGCTGTCGGCGGCGAATGTCGCCATCGAGCTGGGGCTCGGCCTGGCGCTGGCACTGGCGATGGTCCGCAGCTTCCCGGGCCGCGGCCTGGTCATGTCCGTCCTGATCATCCCGCTGTTCATCAGCCCGGTGATCGTCGGCCAGGCGTGGGCCTTGCTGCTGCAGCGCCCCTTCGGGCCGATGAACTACCTGCTCGGCGAACTCCTCGGTCGCGAGGTGACGATCGGCTGGCTGACCGAGAGCCCGTGGCTCTACTTCGCCCTGATCCTCGCCGACGTGTGGCAGTGGACGCCGTTCATGTTCGTGATCCTGCTCGCGGGGCTCACGGCGATCCCGCCCAACCTCTACGAGGCGGCCGAACTCGACGGCGTCGACGGCTGGCAGGCGTTCCGGCTGATCACGCTGCCGCAGATCGCCCCGATCATCATGCTGGCGATCACCTTCCGCCTGCTCGACGCGGTGCGCCTGTTCGACACCATCTTCATCATGACCGCGGGCGGGCCGGGCACGAAGACCTACACCAGCTCCTTCTACCTCTACACCGTCGGCTTCACCCAGTTCCACCTGTCGCAGGCGACGGCGGGAAGCTGGATCCTCCTGATCCTGACCGCCCTGCTGGTCGGGCTTCTGGTGAAGCGCCTGACGAAATCGGAGCCGGCCTGATGACGCAGACCCTGACGACGCGACGTGCCATTCCCCGCAGGCGAAGACGCCGGCCGGCGATCGGCCGCTTCGTGTTCCTCGGCCTGTTCATGCTCTTCGTGCTGGCGCCGATCTATTGGATGTTCGTCACCTCGATCAAGCCGAGCGACGACTACCTGGCCATTCCGCCGGTGTGGTTCCCGGCGGAGCCGACCACGGTGCACTACACGGCCGCGCTGTTCGCCTATCGCGGGCTGCAGGGCATCGTCAACAGCTTGGTCGTGTCGCTGGCCGCGACGATCCTGTCGGTGCTGGTCGGCACATCGATGGCCTACAGCCTCGCCCGCTTCAACACCGGTGGGAAGCACCTGTCCTTCTGGATCCTGTCGCAGCGCTTCCTGCCGCCGATCGCCGTGGTGCTGCCGATCTTCCTGATCTACCGCAGCGTGGGCCTGCACGACACGCGGCTCGGGCTGATCATCGCCTACACCGTCTTCACGCTGCCGGTGTCGGTCTGGATGATGCTGGCCTATTTCCGCAGCATGCCGCGTTCGATGGAGGATGCGGCGCTGGTCGACGGCTGCACGCAGTGGCAGGCCTTCTGGCAGGTCGCGGTGCCCCTGGCGGCGCCCGGCATCGTTGCCGCCGCGGTCTTCGCCTTCATCGCCTGCTGGACCGAGTTCTTCTTCGCCCTGGTCCTGACCAGCCGTTCGGCCTTCACGCTGCCGACCGTGTTCCGGGCCTTTCTCGGGTTCCAGGGCGCCCAGTACGGCGAGGCGAGCGCCCTCGCCATCGTCTCTCTCGCGCCGTCGATCGCGCTCGGCGTGCTGGCACAGCGGCATCTGGTGCGCGGGCTGACGCTCGGCGCCGTGCGTGGATGAAAGGGGCTCGCCGATGGCCGACGTCAAGATCAGCGGGCTGCACAAGCGCTTCGGCCCGTTCCATGCCGTGCAGGGGATCGATCTCGAGATCGCCGACGGCGAGTTCACGGTGCTGGTCGGCCCGTCCGGCTGCGGCAAGAGCACCCTGCTGCGGACCATCGCCGGGCTGGAGGGCATCAGCGAGGGCACCATCGAGATCGGCGGCGAGGTGGTCAACGACATGCGGCCGCGCGACCGCGACGTGGCCATGGTGTTCCAGGACTACGCCCTCTACCCGCACCTGACGGTCGAGCGGAACATCGGGTTCGGGCTGCGGGCGCGGAAGATGCCGGCGGACGAGATCGGCCGGCGTGTCGGCCGGGTTGCCGGGATGCTCGGCATCACGCCGCTGCTCGGCCGCTATCCGCGGCAATTGTCGGGCGGCCAGCGGCAGCGCGTCGCCATCGGCCGCGCCATCGTGCGTGAGCCGCAGATCTTCCTGTTCGACGAGCCGCTGTCCAATCTCGACGCGCAGCTGCGCGACGAGATGCGCGGCGAGATCAAGCGCCTGCACCAGGACATCGCCACGACGATGATCTATGTCACCCACGACCAGATCGAGGCGATGACGCTGGCCGACAGGATCGTCCTCATGCGCGACGGCCGGATCGAGCAGATGGGGTCGCCGGCCGAGCTGTTCGAACGGCCGGTATCGCTCTTCGTCGCGGGGTTCCTCGGTTCGCCGAGGATGAGCTTCCTGCCCGGCAGTGTGACGCGCGTGGACGGAAAGGCCGGCATCCTCGTCGACGGCCGGGAGACCCCGCTGCCCTTGCCTGCGGGCCGCATTCCGGACGCGACGGAGGTCGGTACTCGCGTGCTGCTCGGGCTGCGCCCGGAGCATGTGGTGCGAGCGCGGGAGGAGGGGGCCGGGTTGGGCACGGTCCGGATCGAGGCGCCCCTCGAACTGCTCCAGCCGACCGGCTCTCGGACTTTCGCCACGTTCCGCCTGGGCGACGCACAGGCCGTGGCGGAGCTGCAAGCCCATGATGTCGGCTCCGCCGGCGAAACCATCGGGCTCGAGATCAACCTGAACCGGGCGTCCGTGTTCGACGCCCAGACCGAGCGGGCGTTGTAGACGGGTAGGCGATCCCCCCCTGCCTATGCCAATGGCTGGCTGCATAGTGGCTGCTTGATCGCACTCCGGGGAATTTGAGCGTGGGCGCCGCGTGCCGTCAGCGGGCCGACGCTCTTGACCGGGATTTGCTTCTGCGCGAGCTGCGGTGGAGCGATGACGCTTCGTACCTCGGGAAAGGCGGAGCACTATCGCTACTATACGTGCTCGACCAAGGCGCGATTCGGCGCGACAGGCGGCCGTGGGCTGACGGTGCCGATGGACAAGTTGGATAAGGCTGTCGCTGACCATTTGGAATGGCGTCTGCTCGACCCTCAGCACTGACTGCCATGATGAGCCTGCTTCTAGATCGGAGAGGAACGGACGGAGCGTCGGCGCGGGCACATTACCGAGTTGCGCAAGCGCGCCGGCGAAGCCGAAGCTCGATTGAGGCGACTCTACGAGGCGATCGAGAATGGCGTCGTCAACACAGCTGATCCTTCGCTTAGGGATCGAATCGCCGAACTGACTGCCGTTCGGGATCAGGCTCGGGCTGACGAGGAGCGTGCGACCGCAGCGATTGACTGGCTGGGGCCGGCGATCACCCCGGATAGTTTGCGCACATTTGCCCTGGCGGCTCGGTGTAAGCTGAGGAACGAAGATGGAACATTTCGGCGGGGCTATCTGAGGGCTCTCGCCCAGCGAATCGAAGTGGTCGACCGCCACGAAATCCGCATCAAAGGTTCGAAAACCGAGCCCCTACGGCCACTTACTCCCGCTTCAGGCGTAGAAATGGCTAGCTTTGGCGTTCGCAGTTTTATACCGAAGTGGCGTCCCCGGAGAGATTCGAACTCCCGACCCGCTGCTTAGGACGCAGCCGCTCTATCCAGCTGAGCTACGGGGACCGCGGCGCCCTTATAGCAAGCCGGCGGGGGCGATGCACCCCCGCCGTGTCGCTTTCCTCAATCCTCGATGAAGCTGCGGTGGAAGGCGTTCATCAGGGGGTCGACCGCATACTGCAGGGCGGTGCGCGTGCCGGTCATGATCGAGACGTCGGCCGGCATGCCCGCCGACAGGTTGACCTGCGGCGCCACCTGCTTCAGCAGGTCCGGATCGACCACGATCTTGGCCAGGAAGTACGAGCGCTTGGTCGCCTCGTCCTGGGTGCTGTCGGCGGCGACATAGATCACCTTGCCGTCGATCCGCGGCATGTTGCGCTGGTGATAGGCGGTGAAATGGACCAGGGCCGACTGTCCCACCCGCACCACATCGATGTCGTTGGGCTGGACCTGGACGTCGATCACCAGCTTCTCGTTGTTCGGCACGATCTCTAGGATCGGCGCGCCGGGCGCGATCACGCCGCCGAGGGTGTGGAACTTCATGCCCACGACGGTGCCGTCGAGCGGCGCCAGGATGCGGGTGCGGCCGACCACGTCGCCGGCGGCGCGCATCTTCTCTTCCAGCCCGGCCAGCTCCTTCTGGGTGGTCGCGCGCTCATCGGCGATCTTGTCGCGGAAGTCGCTGTCCAGCGCCAGGATCCGCATCTGGCTTTCGCCGATGGTCTGCTCGGCCTTGGCGATGGCCGAGATGTCCGAGGCCTTCTGGCCCTCGATCTGGGCCTGGGTGCGCTGCAGCTGCAGCAGATGCGGCTTGGTCTCCAGCCCCTTCGCGACCAGCGGCGCGACGCTGTCGACCTCCTCCTGGATCAGTTCCAGCTGGGTGTCGCCGGCGGTGATCTGGGCCTTCAGGCCGTTGATGTCCTCGCGGCTCTGGTTGACGCGCTGCTCCAGGATCGACTTCTGGCCCGTGATCGATTCGCGGCGGGAGGTGAACTGCTCCTCCTGCGCCTTGATCAGGGCCGCGGCCACCGGATTGTTCGCGGCCTGGTCCTGGATCTCCTGCGGCATGGCGATGGTGGCCGCGCCGTTCTGCTCGGCATCGAGCCGGGCCAGCGTCGCCACGTCGGCGAGACGCTGCATCCGCACCGAATCGAAGGTCGCGAGGTCGCGCGTCGAATCCAGCACCAGCAGGGTGTCGCCGGCCTTGACCACGTCGCCGTCATGCACGTTCAGCTCGCGGATGATGCCGCCTTCGAGATGCTGCACCGTGCGCTTGTTGCCCTCGGGGCTGACCTGCCCATTGGCGACCGCGGCACTGGCCAGGGGCGACACCGCCGCCCAGGCGCCGAATCCGAACACGAACACACCGACCACAGCACCGCCGATCAGGCTCAGCCGGTTCAGGCCGCGCGCGTTCCGCTTCAGCGCCGTCGCGGTTTCATCCGGCAGAGCGGGCAGGCGGGGGCTGCTGCGGACGGCCGGTGGTTGTGGCTGTCCAGGCTCCTGAGGAATAAGCGACATTTTCCGAGCTTCCTTTTGGCGCCGGCGAGGTGTCGGCGGCACGCGGCCCGGCGATACGGGCCAGAACTTCGGCCCGCGGGCCGAGCAATGCGATTTCGCCTTCGCGCATCACCAGCAGGCGATCGGCGTCGGCGAGGATCTGCGGACGGTGGGCGACGATGACCACGGTCGTGCCCAGCGCCTTCAGCGCCGCGATCGTGGTCATCAGGGCGGCTTCGCCATCCGCATCGAGATTGGAGTTGGGTTCGTCCAGCACCACCAGCCGGGGGCCGCCGAACACGGCGCGGGCCAGGCCGACGCGCTGGCGCTGGCCGCCCGACAGCGGCACGCCGCCGTCGCCGATCGGCGTGTCGTAGCCCTGGGGCAGCCGCACGATCATGTCATGCACGCCGGCCAGCTGGGCCGCGGCGACCACCTGTTCCGAATCGGGGTTGCTGGTCATGCGGGCGATGTTCTCGGCCACGGTGCCGGGGAACAGGTCGACCACCTGCGGGAGGTAGCCGATATACGGGCCCAGCGCCTCCGGCGTCCACTGCGCCAGGTCGGCGCCGTCGAACCGGACCGCGCCGTCGCTCGGCGGGTAGATGCCGACCAGCAGACGGCACAGCGTGCTCTTGCCCGAGGCGGACGGCCCGACCATGCCCAGCACCTCGCCGGCCGCGATCTCGAAGCTGACGCGCTTGATGATCGGCGTCTTGCCCTGCGGTGTCAGGAACACCAGCTTGTCGATCTGCACCGTGCCGCTCGGGGGCGGCAGGGCCAGGCCGTCCTGGCGCTTCGGCAGGGCGACCAGGATCTTCTCGATCGACTGGTAGGACTGGCGGGCGCTGATGAACTGGCGCCAGGAGCTGATCGCCTGCTCCACCGGGGCCAGGGCCCGCGACAGCAGCATCGAGCCGGCGATCATGCCGCCCGAGGTCAGCTCGCCATGCAGCAGCAGATAGGCGCCGACGGCCATCACCAGGGTCTGCACGAACATGCGGACGAATTTCGAGGAGCCGCTGATGATGGCGGACAGGTCGGAGCCGCGCTCCTGCCCCTGCAGCGCCGCCTCCTGGTCCCGGCGCCAGCGCACCAGCAGCTGCGGCAGCATGCCCATGGCGCGCACCGTCTCGGCGCTGCGGATGGCGCCTTCGGCCTGGCGCTGCGCGGTGACCTGCAGCTTGTTGGCCTCGGTCGTCGGCTTGCGCAGCATCTTCTCGTTGGTCAGCGCCAGGCCGAACAGGATGATCGCGCTCAGCAGCGCGGTGACGCCCAGGGCCCAGTGCAGCATGAACATGACGATGATGAAGATCGGCGCCCAGGGTGCGTCGAACAGCGGCCCGATCGCCGGGCCGCCGATGAAGCTGCGGATCTGCGAGAGGTCGCGCAGCGCCTGGCCGCCCACCGGTGCGCCCAGCACCGCGCCGTTGACCCCGGTCTCGACCAGGGTGCCGGCCAGCTGGCGCTCGAACCGGGTGCCGATGCGGGCCAGCAGGCTGGAGCGCAGCCCGTCGAGCCAGCCCAGGATCAGGAAGGCGAAGGCGGCGATGAGGGTGAGGAAGACCAGCGTCTCGATATGGGCGGAGCCCAGCACGCGGTCGAACAGCTGGTAGGAGTACAGCGGCGACACCATGACCAGCAGGTTCGTCACCAGGCTGAATCCGCCCGCGACCAGGAACCAGGGCCTGACCGCATTCAGGGCCCGTCGGGCGGCGCTCGGCGGTGTCGACTCGGTCTTCGCCATAATCTTCTATTCCCCTGATCGGCACCCTCTGGCCACACCGCCCGAAGCCGACCGCTATATTCTTGTCGAGAAGCAGATCGTCCCGCTACCGGAAAGCGAGCTGAAACGCCCTGTGAACTCGTATTTGAATAAATCAATCGTGGTCTTGAAACAGTGCCACAGGGAATACCCAGTGTCTCGACAGATTCTGTAAAGCGAATGGCAAAATTCTGACCATTTCGCGACCGATCCTTTGCTCTGGCGGCCCGGCGCGACCGGCGCTAGGATGGCCTGTCATGGAACAAAGAAGCAACATGGACAGCCTTGCCAGGCTGCAGACCGCCCAGGTCACACGCGGCGTCCGACGCTGGTTCGCTGCGGCCGGGCAGGTCAGCCTGCCCGAGTTCGGGCTGCCGGACGGGCGCCGCGCCGATGTCCTGGCGGTGGACACCGCCGGCTGGATCACGCTGGTCGAGGTCAAGGTCTCGATCGCGGATTTCCGCGGCGACCGGAAATGGCCGGGCTACGCCGCCTATTGCGACCGTTTCTGCTTCGCCGTGCCGGAGGATTTCCCGCAGGAGCTGATCGCGCCGGAATGTGGCCTGATCGTGGCCGACGGCTTCGACGCCGTGCTGCTGCGCCCACCGCCGGAGCACCGCCTGGCGCCGCCGCGGCGCAAGGCGCTGGTGCTGGAGTTCGGCCGGGTGGCGGCGCAGCGCCTGCACCTGCTGGAGGACGAGGGCGTGGCCTCCGGCTGGCGCTCCGCCGCGGCGATCTAACGCGGCCCTCGCGGCGCCCTCCGACGCCGGTCGCGCGCGAATTCGCCGCAGCCCGCCAGATGTGAGCCGAAGCCTTGACCTTCCAGGTACGGGAAGCCCCATCTCTGGCGGGACGAGCTCAGGAGGATGGAATGGAATTCAAAGTCGAAGGCATGACCTGCGGCGGCTGCGCCGATGCGGTGAGGCGGGCGGTGCGCAAGGTCGCGCCCGAGGCCGCGGTCGAGGTCGACCTGGCCGGTGGCCGGGTCGCGGTGTCGCCGGCGCCGGATGCGGCGGCGGTGGCGGCGGCCATCGCCCGCGCCGGCTTCACCGCCCGCGCCCTGGGCTGAGGCAGGCCCGGCTCAGCCCGGGTTCAGAAGGTCACGAAGCGGTTCAGCCAGCGGCCGATCGGCCCGGTCAGCCGCAGCCGCTGGTCGACCACGGCAAGGCAGATGCAGTCCGGGCCGGGCAGGGCGGTCGGCCGATGGTCGATCGTCCCGTCTGTGACCTGCAGGTCGCCGACCCGGTACAGGCCCTGGCCGTCGTCGAAGGCGCCCTGCAGCACCAGGGTGAGCTCGGTGCCCTCATGGGTGTGCTGCGGCACGCCGACCCCGGCACGGACCCGCAGCAGGCTGACCCGGCGGTCCTGGCGGCCCACCGTGAACACCGCTTCGGACACGCCCGGCAGCAGCCGCCGCCAGGTAACGCCGTCGAAGCGCGGGCCGATGTAGTCGCGCAGAGGCTGCGGGATGTCCGGCGGCGCCCCGGCCGAGGCCGCGGGCGGTGCCGCCGTCGGCGCGTCGAGCCGGGCCAACACCGCGGCGAAGGAATCGTCGCCGACGGCGGCGCCGGGCAGGGTGTCCAGCAGGGCGCCGCCCATGGCATCCAGCCGCGCGGCCGCGGCCCTGCAGGCCGGGCAATAGGCGAGATGGGTCGCGACGGCCAGCGCGTCGGCCTCGCCCATCGCGCCGCTGGCATAGTCCAGCAGCAGGTCCTCCGCAGGATGGTGGCGCGGCGGGGCCGGGGCGGGCATCGCGATCGTCTCAGTCATTGCCGGCCTCCGTCAGGCTGAGGCGCAGCCGTTCCAAGGCCAGCCGGATGCGCGATTTGACGGTGCCCAGCGGCAGGTTGCGGACGGCGGCGATCTCGCTGTGCGGCTTGTCCTCATAGAAGGCGAGGGCCAGCAGGTCGCGCTGGTTCTCGGGCAGCGCCGCGATCGCGGTGCGCAGCCGGGCCTCGGTCTGGGACGCCGCGATGCGCTGGTCGGCGGGCGGCTCCGCCGACGGCACCAGCATCGGGTCGTCGGGATCCAGCTGCGGCCGCTTCTCGCGCCGCGCCAGGTCGATGCGCTTGTTGCGGGCGATGGTGAAGACCCAGGTGGCCGCGCCGGCCTGGGCCGGGTCGTAGGTCTCGGCGCGGCGCCACACCGTGACCATCGCCTCCTGCATCAGCTCCTCCGCCGTGGCCGCGTCGCAGCCGAGCCGGGCGATGTAGGCCTTGACCCGCGGCGCGAACAGCTCGAACAGCGACCGGAACGCGACGCGGTCGCGGTGCCGGCCGACCGCGAGGATCAGCGCTTCGGGCGACAGGGGGGCAGGGGTGGTCGGATCGATCCGCATGGCGCCATTCAAGGCGACATGGCGGGCGACCACAAGGGCCGACAGCAGCAGGGCCGGGCCGAAGTCTGGTTGGATGGCTGGCCGCACCGGCTGGGTTCCTGATTGTTCCGTCTAGGCCGGTATACGACGAGATGCTATCCCCGGATGAGTCGGGTGGTTCCCGCGACGTGCAAATCCATGTATGTCGTGGGATCAGCCTCGGGCGCGTCGTCCAGCCTTGCAACCCCGAAGTAGAGTGGCGCTATGGTCAGAACTCGTCGCAACCTTTTCCTCGGGGCCGTGATCGCCCTTGCCGCCGCGGCCGGCGGGGTCGCTGTGCCGGGTTCCGCCTCGGCGCAGGACGTCCAGTACATTTCGAGCAGCCGCGACTGGCATGCCTTCCAGTTCACCGAGAACGGCAGCAAGGCGTGCTACATCGCCACCAAGCCGACCAAGGCCGAACCCGCCAATGTCCGCCATGGCGACGTGTTCGTGCTGGTGACCAACCGGCCGGCCGAGAAGCAGAAGAACGTGGTCAGCCTCCAGGTCGGCTACACCCTGAAGCCGAACAGCGATGTCACCGCGACGATCGGCGGCAAGAACTTCCAGCTGTTCACCGACGGCAACACCGCCTGGTCGCGCGACGCCGCGGCGGACGAGGCGCTGGTCAACGCGATGAAGGGCGGCTCCAGCATGACGGTCAAGGCGGCCTCCAGCCGCGGCACCGGCACCAACTACACCTTCTCGCTGGCCGGCATCTCGGCGGCGCTGGGCGAGATCAACAAAGCCTGCGGCGTCTGACCGCTTCAGTTTCACCTGCGGCCCCGGCCGCATCTTGACTATAATGGTCCGCGGCCCCTTCCGGATGGCAGGGGCCGTCGCCATTTAGGGCCCTTCGCCAATTTGAGGGTCCTTCGGAGCTTCCGATGGGTATCGAAACACACGCCTCGCTGTTCGCCCCGCCGCCGCCCCGTGCGGATGGCCGGGTGAATCTGGTCGGGCTCGACCGCGCCGAACTGACCGAGACGCTGGCCGGGCTGGGCGAACCCGCGTTCCGCGCGCGCCAGCTGTTCAGCTGGATCTACAAGCACGGCGCCACCGACTTCCAGGCGATGAGCGAGCTGGCCAAGGGGCTGCGGGCCAAGCTGTCGGACGGCTTCGTGCTCGACCGGCCGGCGGTGGTGCGCCAGCAGAACTCCTTCGACGGCACCCGGAAATGGCTCGCCCGTATGGATGACGGGCAGGAGATCGAGTCGGTCCACATCCCGGAGGAGGACCGCGGCACGCTGTGCGTCTCGTCCCAGGTCGGCTGCACCCTGACCTGCAAGTTCTGCCACACCGGCACCCAGCGCCTGGTGCGCAACCTCGAGGCGTCGGAAATCGTCGGCCAGGTCATGCTGGCCCGCGACGTGCTGGAGGATTGGGGCCGCGAGGGCGAGGACCGCCAGCTCACCAACATCGTCATGATGGGCATGGGCGAGCCGCTGTACAACTTCGAGAATGTGAAGCGCGCGCTGAAGCTGGTGATGGACCCGGAAGGGATCTCGCTGTCGCGCCGCCGCATCACCCTGTCGACCGCCGGCGTGGTGCCGCTGATGAAGCGCTGCGGCGAGGAGCTGGGGGTGAACCTGGCGGTGTCGCTGCATGCGGTGACCGATGAGCTGCGCGACCAGATCGTGCCGATCAACAAGAAGTACCCGGTCAAGGAGCTGCTGGACGCCTGCCGCGCCTATCCCGGCCTCAACAACGCCCGCCGCATCACCTTCGAATACGTGATGCTGAAGGACGTCAACGACACCCCGGCCGATGCCCGCCAGCTGGTGCGCATCCTCAAGGGCATCCCGGCCAAGATGAACCTGATCCCGTTCAACCCGTGGCCGGGCGCGCCGTTCGAATGCTCGACCAAGGAGGCGATCGACCGCTTCGCCGACATCCTGATGGAGGCCGGCTACGCCAGCCCGATCCGGACGCCGCGCGGCAGCGACATCCTCGCCGCCTGCGGCCAGCTGAAGTCCGACAGCGTGCGCCAGCGGGCCTCGGCCCGCGCCGCGGCGGCGCCGGCCCACTGATCCGCTGAAGACCCGCCCCGAATGACCTTCGCCGAATTCTTCCAGACCCCGGCGGCCTGGGCCCTGCTGTTCGCGCTGCTCGCCATGCCGGCCCTGGCCCGCATGCTCGGCCGCGCCGGCTTCGCCCGCGGCTGGGCGGTGCTGGCGCTGGTGCCGCATGTCGGCGTCCTGCTGGTCTTCGCCCTGCTGCTGTTCCGGCGCTGGCCCGCGATCGCGGCGCTGGGGGAGGCCAAGCGATGAGCGATTTGCTCGAGACCCTGTCGCAGATCTACGGCCCCGGCTGGATGGCGACGCTGCCGCATTGGGGCACCAACCTGATCATCGGCATCTACATCGTGCTGCTGATGAGCTTCGCGGCCTATTCGCTGGTCAAGGCGCGGGTGACGCCGCTGTGGTCGATCCTGCTGCTGGTGCCCTATCTCGACGTCATCGTGCTGTGGGTGGTCGCCTTCATCCGCTGGCCGCGGATCGACGGCCCCCGGCCGCACATCGTCCATCGCGGATGATCCGCCGCCGCCTCGGCCGGGCCTTGCTGCCGGCCCTGGCGGCCGGCCTGCTCCTCGCCCAGGGCGCCATGGCGGCGGACGACATCCGCGGCTGGGACGGCCTGACCTGGGGCATGACCGCGGCCGAGGTCGACGCCGCCCTGCCGCAGGCGATCACGCTGTCCCCCGCCTGGGATTTCGGCCCGCTCTACGCCGAGCGGATGCAGCGGGACGTGGTGATCGGCGGCATCCCCTTCGATGTGGTGCCCGAGCTGGCGCGCCGGGATGGCCGCCTGGTCCAGATCCTGTTCGAGCGCCGGCCGCCGATTCCCGGCCCGGCGGAGCTGCAGGCCTTCGTCAACGACCTCGCCGCCCGGCTGGGCCCGGCGGCGGAGAACTGCACGCTCGAAACTGGGCTGGTGACGCGGCTGTGGCATTTCCCGTCCACCCAGGTGGCCCTGACCGCGGTCGACTTCACCGCCGATGGCAGCGGCCGGCTGCAGCGCCTGCTGCTGCGCTACACCGCGGCCGACCGGGCGCCGCCGTCGCCCTGCGAACAGGGCAAACCCAGAACGTGAACGCGATGGCAACGGAAACACTTCATTCCGAGGCGATGCCGTTCTAGGGTCGTGCGCGCCGCAATTCACCGTCCGCCCCATCGGGAGCATCGAGAATGAGCAATCCGTCCGAATACACGCCGCCCAAGGTCTGGACCTGGGACAAGGCGAGCGGTGGCCAGTTCGCGAACATCAACCGCCCGATCGCCGGGGCGACGCAGGAGAAGGAGCTGCCGGTCGGCCGCCATCCCTTCCAGCTCTACTCGCTGGCGACGCCGAACGGCCAGAAGGTCTCGATCATGTTCGAGGAGCTGCTGGCGGCCGGCCACAGCGGCGCCGAATACGACGCCTGGCCGATCCGGATCGGCGAGGGCGACCAGTTCGGCAGCGGCTTCGTCGCGGTGAACCCGAACTCCAAGATCCCCGCGCTGTGGGACCGCAGCGGCCCGACCCCGATCCGGATCTTCGAATCCGGCGCGATCCTGGTCCATCTCGCCGAGAAGTTCGGCGCCTTTCTGCCGACCGATGCCGCGGCGCGCGCCGAGTGCATGTCCTGGCTGTTCTGGCAGATGGGCAGCGCGCCCTTCCTCGGCGGCGGCTTCGGCCATTTCTACGCCTACGCCCCGACCAAGATCGAATACGCGATCAACCGCTACGCCATGGAGGCCAAGCGCCTGCTCGACGTGCTCGACCGGCGCCTGGCCGAGACCGAGTACGTGGCGGGCGACCAGTACACCATCGCGGACATGGCGAACTGGCCCTGGTTCGGCGGCCTGGCCCTGGGCCGGGCCTACAACGCGGCCGAGTTCCTCGACGTGCAGACCTACAAGCACGTGCAGCGCTGGGCCAAGGCGATCGACGCCCGGCCGGCGGTGAAGCGCGGCCGCATCGTCAACCGCCTGTTCGGCGAGCCCTCCGAGCAGCTGCACGAGCGCCACGACGCCAGCGACTTTGACACGAAGACCCAGGACAAGCTGACGGCCGCCGGCTAGGCCAGGGCAGGGCGGGCGCCGCTGGCGTCCGCCCGGACGCTCCCGCGCCCTGAATAGGCCGCATGGCTCGCGTGTTGCCCGGCCGCGCCGTTCCTCCTAATGTCCGGCGGTTTTTCCTTTGGAGGCGGGCATGGCGGCGGTTGGCGAGCAAGCGGGACAGCAGCAGGTCAAGAAGGTGGTCCTGGCCTATTCGGGCGGGCTCGACACCTCGGTCATCCTGAAATGGCTGCAGGAGACCTATGGCTGCGAGGTCGTGACCTTCACCGCCGATCTCGGCCAGGGCGAGGAGCTGGAGCCGGCGCGGAAGAAGGCGGAGCTGCTGGGCATCAAGCCGCAGAACATCTTCATCCGCGACGTGCGCGAGGAGTTCGTGCGCGACTTCGTGTTCCCGATGTTCCGCGCCAACGCGCTCTATGAGGGCGTCTACCTGCTAGGCACCTCGATCGCCCGGCCGCTGATCTCCAAGCACCTCGTCGAGATCGCGGCCGAGGTCGGCGCCGACGCCGTCGCCCACGGCGCCACCGGCAAGGGCAACGACCAGGTCCGGTTCGAGCTGTCGGCCTATGCGCTGAACCCGCACATCAAGGTGATCGCGCCCTGGCGGCTGTGGGACCTGACCAGCCGCACCCGCCTCTTGGCCTATGCCGAGGAGCGGCAGATCCCGATCGCCAAGGACAAGTACGGCGAGGCGCCGTATTCGACCGACGCCAACCTGCTGCACATCTCCTACGAGGGCAAGGCGCTGGAGGACCCCTGGGTCGAGCCGGACGAGGCGATGTACACCCGCTCGGTCAGCCCGGCCGAGGCGCCGGACGCGCCGACCTATGTCGAGATCGAGTTCGAGCGCGGCGACGCGGTCGGCATCGACGGCGTGCGCCTGTCGCCGGCTGAGGTGCTGACCCGGCTGAACGAGCTCGGCGGCCAGAACGGCGTCGGCCGGCTGGACCTGGTCGAGAACCGCTTCGTCGGCATGAAGAGCCGCGGCATCTACGAGACCCCGGGCGGCACCGTGCTGCTGGCCGCGCACCGGGCGATCGAATCGATCACGCTCGACCGCGGCGCCGCCCATCTCAAGGACGAGGTGATGCCGCGCTATGCCGAGCTGATCTACAACGGCTTCTGGTATTCGCCGGAGCGCGAGGCCATCCAGGCGCTGGTCGACAAGACCCAGGAGCAGGTCAACGGCACCGTCCGGCTGAAGCTGTGGAAGGGCAACGTCATCACCGCCGGCCGCAAGAGCCCGAACAGCCTGTACCGCCTCGACTACGTCACCTTCGAGGAGGATTCGGTGTACGACCAGCGCGACGCCCAGGGCTTCATCAAGCTCAACGCGCTGCGCCTGCGTCTCGGCGCGATGGCCCGCGGCAAGTAACGCGGGTCACCGAAACAGGAAGCGCCCCGCTGCGAGCAGCGGGGCGCGGTCCCGTACCGGCCTGCCGGATCAGATGAAGGTGAAGTCCGACGCCGTCAGGTGCAGGGCCGCCAGGTCGGCCACGCTGTGGACGTTCGTCAGGTGGGCAAAGGTGTCCGCCTGATTGGTCCCGGTGACATAGGCCAGGTTGGCCGTCCCGGTGTTGCTGTCGTAGTAGGCGATGATGTCGCCGGCATGCTCGCCCGAGATGCCGCGCGCGGCATTGCTGGCCGAGGTGAAGCCCTGGTCGGTGATCACCACCGCATGCTCGCCGTTCGCACCGGCCGCCGCGCCGCTGAAGAAGGTGTCCACCGCGCTGCCGGACCCGCCGGTGGCGTGATTGACGAAGTTCGCGCCGGCGCCGTCCCGGCCGAGGCCGGCGGCGTCGAAGGCGAAGGTGTCATGGGTCGGGTCGAAATCCGTGATGTTGCTGAAGCCTTGGATCGAACCGGCCTTCGGGTCGTGGAAGCGGAACAGGAAGGTATCGTCGCCGGCACCGCCGGTGAGGTAGTCCTTGCCGTCGCCGGTGATGAGGGTGTCGTTGCCGGCGTCGCCATAGAGCTTGTCGTTGCCTTCACCGACATCGGTGCGCGCCGTGTCGCGGCCGTTGTCGCCGGCGAGGACATCGTCGCCCAGGCCGCCGTAGACGGCGTCGTTGCCCTCGCTGCCGAAGACGTGGTCGTTGCCGGCACCGCCATAGACATGGTCGATGTTCTGGCCGCCGAAGACGAAGTCGTCGCCGTCGTCGCCATAGACAGTGTCGTTGCCCTGGTCGCCGTTGATGTGGTCGGCCCCGGTGCCGCCATGGACGATGTCGTCACCGAGATTGCCCGTGAGGGTGTCGTTGCCGTCGTCGCCCCGGACCAGGTCGTTGCCCGAGCCGCTGTCGATGGTGTCGTTGCCGCTGCCGCCCTTGGCGACGTCGTTGCCCTCGCCCGCGAAGATGGTGTCGTTGCCGAGATCGCCGTTGATCCGGTCATTGCCCCAGGGATCGATGATCAGATCGTCACCGGTGCCGCCGACAAGGATGTCGTCGCCCAGTCCGCCCAGGATGAGATTTGGCATGACTGACTACTCCTTTATGCGTGAAACCTTATGCCCATAGGCATAATACTCAGAATCGTGACCGTTGCATGAATCACCACAAGATTTCCTTGGTGTCTACGCTGAGAGTTCATCGCGGAAACCAGGCGCAATGCTCTGTGCTTTTTTTGAATGATCGTTTCAAATCCTGAATGCCGCAGCGGGCCTGGTGTTGCGTTGCAGCAATCGGGATCTGCCCAAAATATGGACTCCGAAAATTCCTGAGACGAAGACTCAAATTTGTCACACCGGAATCTGGAAGCTGATCCCCGGAAGGTTCTGCGATTCGGTTATGAAATCAGAATCGGAGATCGCGCCGGAAGGGTTTGGATGCGATCGGCGGATCGAAACCTTCGATCGCCCGGTCGGCCACGCCCGCTGTGCGGACGCGGCCTCCGAGGATCAGACGAAGGTGAAATCGGACGCCGACAGGTGCAGGGCCTGCAGGTCGTCCACGCTGTGGACATTGGTGAGGTGGACGAAGCTCTCCGCATGGTCGGCGGAGGTGACGAAGGCCAGGTTGGCGCTGCCGGTGCGGTTGTCGAAATAGGCCAGGATGTCGCCGGCCTTCTCTCCGCCGACCGCGGCGGCCGCGGCATTGGCCGAGGCGAAGCCCTGGTCGGTGATCACCACGACGCTTTCGCCATGCGCGTCGGCCGCGGCGCCGCTGAAGAAGCTCTGCACCGCGCCGCCGGACTTGCCGTCGCCGTTGTCGATGAAGTTGGCGCCGGCGCTGTCCTGGCCCACGCCGATGGCGTCGAAGGCGAAGGTGTCGTGCGCCGCGCTGAAGTCGGTCACGGTGGTGAAGCTCTGATCGTGGCCGGACTGCGGGTCGAAGAAGCGGAACAGGAAGGTGTCGTCGCCCGGCCCGCCGGTCATGGTGGTGAAGCCGTCGCTGCCGATGAGCAGATCGTTGCCCGACCCGCCTTCGAGCGTGTCGTTGCCGGCGCCGATGCCGGTGTGCGGCGTGTTGCGGCCGTCGTCGCCCGCGAGCGTGTCGTTGCCGAGGCCGCCCTGGAGCAGGTCGTTGCCGGAATCGCCAAAGAGGTGGTCGTTGCCGTCGCCGCCCTTGACCAGGTCGTTGTCCTGGCCGCCGAAGACGGTGTCGTCGCCCTTGCCGCCGGAGACGACGTCGTCGCCCTGGTTGCCGTTGATGGTGTCGTTGCCGACATCGCCCCAGACATGGTCCTTGCCCAGGCCGCCATCGAGATTGTCGTCGCCATTGTCGCCATGGACCAGGTCGTTGCCGGTCCCGGCGGTGACGATGTCGTTGCCTTCGCCGCCGCGGACCAGGTCGCTACCGGTCAGGATGGTGATGGTGTCGGCGCCGTCGCCGCCCTTGATCACATCCGTGCCGGAGGCGACCAGGATGACGTCGTTGCCGCCCTCGCCATTGATCCGGTTCTCACCCAGGGCATCGAGGATGATGTCGGCGCCGGCGTCGCCGATGAGCACATCATTGCCAAGGCTGCCGAGTATTACATCTGTCACTTTGCATATTCCTCTATGATGGGAATCGAAGCGAGCGGATGCTACTCGAATTCTCGATGATTACATGAGTCATTAGAAGAAGTTGTTCGATCAATACTATGTCTTCTTTAAGTTGAGATGCCTCGCATGCCAGTTTGCTGAAAGAATATCTAAAATGCCGGATACCGCTCGGGCACTGAGATCCGGCGGTGCGAACCGAAAATCGATGCTGAACCGGGTGGGCAGCAGGGGCGGTTCGGATCCACCGGGGTCGGCGGGAAGGGGAGGGTGTCGGAAGCCCCGGTTTCCGGCCGTTTTTGAGGCGAGAGGGGCGATGGCGCGCCATTCGGCCGCACCGCGGCGAGATGCCGGCCGCCGGACGGGCGAGGAGGCTCCCTGTCGGAGCCGATCCAGGCTCGAAGCACAGTTTCCGGTCTTCAGGCCGGTGCGCGGGCCCGATGGCGACACAGCCGAAGTCACGCGAAGGTGTCGTCCGCCATATCCCAGTATTGCGGACGGTCGTGGCAATGGCCGCCGCGGCGCCGGGCCGCGCAAGTTTCGGTCGAATCCGCATTCGGCGTCTAGGCGACGGCCGGGGCGGTTCCTATGTGACTGGCTTCGGCCCACTTGGCCGGCGCGACCGAGACTTCATTCGGCCGTGAACGACGGCGGCTGCGGCCGCCCAGTGGAGTGACGTATGGCGACTGGTACCGTGAAGTGGTTCAACACCACCAAGGGCTTCGGGTTCATCCAGCCGGACAACGGCGGTAAGGACGTGTTCGTGCACATCTCGGCGGTGGAAGCTGCCGGGCTTCGTTCGCTGAACGAAGGCCAGCAGGTCACGTTCGAACTGGCGCGCGGCCGTGATGGCCGAGAGTCGGCGGCGAATCTGCAAGTGTCCTGACGGACAGCTCAGAACGCTGGTATCGAAACGGGCGGCATCCCTGTGGATGCCGCCCGTTTGCTATTGCGGGGCCGCTTGCCGTCGCCGGCATGGCCCAGGAACAGAAAAGCCCGGCGCAGGCCGGGCTTCTCCGTAACGCGGTGAGGCGGAGGGCTTACGCCGCGTCCTTCACCATGCTGCGCAGCACGTACTGCAGGATGCCGCCGTTCTTGAAGTATTCCAGTTCATCCAGCGTATCGATGCGGCTGAGCAGGGGCACGTCCTGGCGGCTGCCATCGGTGCGGGTGATGGTCAGCACCATCTCCTGGCGCGGCTTCAGCCCCTGGGCGATGCCGAGGATGTCGAAATGCTCGGTGCCGTCGAGCTTGAGGTCGGCCCGGGTGGTGCCGCCGGTGAACTGCAGCGGCAGCACGCCCATGCCGACCAGGTTCGAGCGATGGATGCGCTCGAAGCTCTCGGCCACCACCGCCTTGATGCCGAGCAGGCGGGTGCCCTTCGCCGCCCAGTCGCGGCTGGAGCCGGTGCCGTATTCCTTGCCGGCGATGACGATCAGCGGCACGCCCTCGGCCTGGTAGCGCATCGAGGCGTCGTAGATCGGCAGCATGTCGCCCGAGGGCTGGTGCTTGGTGAAGCCGCCTTCGACACCCGGCACCAGCTCGTTCTTGATGCGGATGTTGGCGAAGGTGCCGCGCATCATGACTTCATGGTTGCCGCGGCGGGCGCCGTAGCTGTTGAAGTCGAGCGGCCGGACCTGGTGCTCCAGCAGGTAGTCGCCCGCCGGGCTGTCCTTCTTGATCGACCCGGCCGGCGAGATGTGGTCGGTGGTGACGCTGTCGGCCAGCACCGCCAGCAGGCGGGCGCCGCGCATGTCGTTCAGCGGCTCCGGCTCCTTCTTCATGTCGGTGAAGAAGGGCGGGTACTGCACGTAGGTCGAGCCCGGATCCCAGTCGTAGGTCTCGCTCTCCACCGTCTCGATGCTCCGCCACTCCTGCGGGCCCTCGAACACGTTGGCGTAGCGGCTGCGGAACATCTCCGGCGTCAGGCACTGCGCGATGGTGTCGGCGATCTCGCGGCTGGTCGGCCAGATGTCCTTGAGATAGACCGGCTGGCCGTCGCTGCCGGTGCCCAGGGATTCGGTGGTGATGTCCTTGGCGATCGAGCCGAGCAGGGCGTAGGCCACCACCAGCGGCGGCGAGGCCAGGTAGTTCGACCGCACATGCGGGCTGATGCGGCCCTCGAAGTTGCGGTTGCCCGACAGCACGGCCGAGACGTTCAGGTTGCCCTGCTCGACCGCCGCGGCGATCTCGTCCGGCAGCGGGCCGGAATTGCCGATGCAGGTGGTGCAGCCATAGCCGACGGTGTTGAAGCCGATGGCGTCGAGGTCGACATTCAGGCCGGCCGCGGTCAGGTACTCCGTCACCACCTGGCTGCCGGGGGCGAGCGAGGTCTTGACCCAGGGCTTGCGGGTCAGGCCGCGCTCCCGCGCCTTGCGGGCGACCAGGCCGGCCGCGACCATCACCGACGGGTTCGAGGTGTTGGTGCAGCTGGTGATCGCCGCGATCACCACGTCGCCCTGGTCCAGGTCATGGTCCATGCCCAGCACCTTGGTCGGGTTCGCGGCGGTGCCGGCATCGGCCAGCAGCTTGTTGAAGGCCACGGCCGCCTGGGACAGAGCGACCCGGTCCTGCGGGCGCTTCGGCCCGGCCAGCGACGGCTCGACGTCGCCGAGGTCCAGCGACAGGCTGTCGGTGTAGACCGGCTCCGGCGAATTGGCGTCGCGCCACATGCCCTGGGCCTTGGCATAGGCCTCGACCAGGCGGACGCGGTGCGGGTCGCGGCCGGAGAATTCGAGATAGCGCAGGGTCTCGGCGTCGACCGGGAAGAAGCCGCAGGTGGCGCCGTATTCCGGCGCCATGTTGCCGATGGTGGCGCGGTCGGCCAGGGTCATGTGGTCCAGGCCCTCGCCGTAGAACTCGACGAACTTGCCGACCACGCCCTTCTTGCGCAGCATCTGGGTGACCGTCAGCACCAGGTCGGTGGCGGTCATGCCCTCCTTCAGCTTGCCGGTGATCTTGAAGCCGATGACCTCGGGGATCAGCATCGACACCGGCTGGCCCAGCATCGCCGCCTCGGCCTCGATGCCGCCGACGCCCCAGCCCAGCACGGCCAGGCCGTTCACCATGGTGGTGTGGCTGTCGGTGCCGACCAGCGTGTCGGGATAGGCGACCTGGTTGCCGGTGTTGCGGTCCTTCTCCACCCATACCGTCTGCGCCAGGTACTCCAGGTTGACCTGGTGGCAGATGCCGGTGCCGGGCGGGACGACGCGGAAATTGTCGAAGGCGGTCTGGCCCCAGCGCAGGAAGGCGTAGCGCTCGTGGTTGCGCTCGAACTCCAAATCGACATTGTGCTGGAAGGCGTTCGGGGTGCCGAAGGCGTCGACCATCACCGAGTGGTCGATCACCAGGTCGACCGCCGAGAGCGGGTTGATCCGCTGCGGGTCGCCGCCCAGCGCCACCATCGCCTGGCGCATCGCGGCGAGGTCGACCACGGCGGGGACGCCGGTGAAGTCCTGCATCAGCACGCGGGCCGGGCGGTAGGCGATCTCGCGGTCGGAGCGGCGATCCTTCAGCCACTGCGCCATCGCCTTGACGTCGTCGACCGTGACCGACCGGTCATCCTCGAAGCGCAGCAGGTTCTCGAGCAGGACCTTCAGCGAGAAGGGCAGGCGGGCGATGTCGCCCAGCGCGGCCTTGGCCGCCTCGAGGCTGAAATAGTCGTAGCTCTTGCCGTCGACCGTGAGGCTGCGGCGGGTCTTGAGCGTGTCATGTCCGGTGAAGGTCACGGAAGGGCTCCTTCGGTCGAAGGCTGATCGCGATTGATGATGCGGGCCTTCATGTAGCGCGTCCGTGCAAGCCGTTCAAATGCAACGGCTTAAGAACCGTTCGCAACTGCAAAATTCACGATCCGGGGCAGCACCCGGTCGGTCGCCTCGAAATGCGGGGCGTGGCGGCAATCGGGCACCAGCCAGGTCTCGCAAGGGCCGGAAACCCTGGCTTTGATGGCGTCGAGCTGGGCCTCGGTGCCGTATTCGTCCTCCGCCCCCTGGATCGCCAGCACCGGGCAGCGGATCGAGGGCAGCGCGTCGCGCATGTCGAAGCTGCGGAAACCGGGGGTCGGCCACAGCTCGGCCCAGTTGGCGAAGGTGAAATCGGTCTTGTCGCCGTGATAGCGGGCCAGCACGGCGCGCAGCCTGGAGTCCGGGGCGTGGAAGGCGGCATGGGCGACGGCGATGCCGGCCAGGGTGACGTCCTCGACGATGACATGCGCCGCCTCCGACACCACCCAGGCGGCGCGGCCGGGATGCGCCGCGGCGAACAGCAGGGCAATGCTGCCGCCGTCGCTGTGCCCGACCAGCCCGGCGCGGTCGACGCCCAGGGCGTCCAGCACCCGCGGCAGGGTCTCGCGGGCCTCCTCGTACAGATAGCGCTCGCCGCGCGGCCCCGGCAGCGGGTCGGACCGGCCGAAGCCCAGCCGGTCCTGCGCCAGCACCGGATGGCCGGTGGCGGCGGCCAGCCGGGCCGCGACATCGACGTCGCGGCGCGTCCACTGCGCGACGGAGCCGAGGCCTTCGTGTAAAAGCAGCAGGGGGAGGCGCCCGGCCCCGCCGGGCGGATCGAGGCGCTGCCAATACAGGCTGTGCCCGTCGATGCCGATGAAGCCGTCGCTGCGCTGCAGGGGCGCCTGGCCGTTTGCCCGGGTGTCCATGGCGGCCTTCTCCGTCATCAAAGCAACACGCGCCCGTCATGCCGTCGTCGCGCGCCCATGGTCAACAGGGCACACGGGTCGACAGGGCGCAGGACGTTGGGGGATCGGATATGGCGAAGACAAGGTTCGCGGCGATCGTCGCCCTGCTGGCCTGTGCCGCGCTGCCGGCCCGGGCCGACGGCATCGGCCGGCTGCGGCTGATCGGCGAGGCGGCGCTGCCGCAGGGCATGGATTACCGCGGCACCACCGTCGGCGGCCTGTCGGGGCTGGACTGGGACCCGGCGGCCGGGCAGTGGATCGCGCTCAGCGACGACCGCTCCGACAAGGCGCCGGCCCGGTTCTACACCCTGGCGATCGACTATGATGCCGAGGTGGTGCGCGGCATCGCCGTGACCGGCGTGGCCACGCTGCGCGACGCCGCCGGCCAGCCCTTCGCGCCGAAAAGCGTCGACCCCGAATCGATCCGCCGCGACCCGGGCGGCGCGCTGTACTGGAGCAGCGAGGGCGGGGTGAAGGCCGGGATCAGCCCGTCGGTCAACGTCGCCGCGCCGGATGGCGGGCTGCGCCGCAGCCTCGACCTGCCGCCGCGCTACCGGGCCGCCGTGGACGGCGCCAGCGGCCCGCGCGACAACCTGGCCTTCGAGGGGCTGGCGCTGGGGCAGGACGGGCGCACGCTGTTCGTGGCGATGGAAAGCGCGCTGGTCCAGGACGGGCCGATCGCCACGCTCGGCAAAGGCAGCCCGGTGCGCATCGCCAGCTACGACACCGCGACCGGCCGGGCGGGGCCGGAGCATGTCTACGTCACCGACCCGATCCCGGTGGCGCCGCTGCCCGGCGGCCAGGCCGATAACGGCGTGTCCGAGATCCTGTCGGCCGGCGACGGCACGCTGCTGGTGCTGGAGAGGGCTTACGCCCAGGGCCGCGGCAACTCGATCCGGCTGTACCGCGCCGACCCCGCGCTCGCCACCGATGTCGCCGGGCTCGACTCGCTGCTCGACGGCAGCTGGCTGGCGATGTCGAAGACGCTGGTGCTCGACTTCGCCACGCTCGGCGTCACCCTCGACAATTTCGAGGCGATGGGCTGGGGCCCGCCGCTGGCCAACGGCCATCGCAGCTTGGTCGTGCTGTCCGACGACAACTTCAACCCGCTGCAGGTGACCAAGGCGCTGGTGTTCGAGGTGCTGCCGGCCGACATGGCGGCCGGCGGATAGGCTCCGCCCGTCGCGCATGAGCCGGGCTCATCCGCCGGTCGAGAAACCGCAATCGAGGGGCAGGGGCGGCTGCACATGGCCTTCGCCATCGGGGTAGCCGACCTTTCGGCGTGGCGGGCGCGGCTGGAGCGGGAAGGGGTCGCGCTGACCGGCGAGGCGCATTGGCGCTTCGGCGGCACCAGCCTGTACACTGGTCAGGCGGTTGCTAAGACCTGAAACACACCCGCATGTGCTGCAGCATGAGCCAGAACGACGCGACGAATGAAGAGTTCTTCAGTGATCTTCGGGCGCTGATCGACGGATGGTGCGATCGACGTTGTCTGCACCTCCTCGCGGCCGTGCTGCCGTCGTATGTCGGCTTCAATGGCCTGGCGGACGATTGGGGTGAGCTTCGAGACGCATTGAAGATTGCAGCCATTTCTCAGCGGGATCCGCTGCTCTCAACCGAACGCGAAACCATTGCCGATCTCGTGCGGACGGCGGATCACAGACTCGAGTACCGGTAAGTCGCGTTCCCGCCCAAAGGCGACGATTTCAGCCACGCCCCATCGGGTTTTGATCCTGGCCGCTTGACCCCAGGCCCAATGGCGCATCCCTCCCACGGGACGGGAGGGATGCGCCATGACCGACAGGCGGTCAGTAATCCCAGAAGACCGGGACCCAGCGGAAGGCGTCGCCGGCTGCCGCCACCCGGCCGACCGACGGGAACGGCAGGTGGGTGGCCACCAGAAGGTCGCCGGTCTCCGCCAACTCCCGCAACAGACGGCCCCGGACGCGGGCCGATTCCTCGGGATCGTGTTCGAAGCCGTTGTACCAGTCGGGGTGCTCGAACCCGACCGCGAACACGAGATCCCCGGCGAAGGTCAGCCCGTCGCCGCCGGACGCCACGCGGACCACGCTGTGTCCGGGGGTGTGGCCGCCGGTGCGACGGACGACCACGCCCGGCGCCACCTCGTGCTCCTCCTCGAAGGTCCGCAGCTGGCCGCGGTACTCGGCCACGAAATGCTTGGCGGCCGACCGCAGGGCGTCCGGGAACCCCGGCGGCATCGAGACGTGGGAGAAATCGGGCGCCTCCCAGAACTTGACCTCGGCGGCGGAAACGTGGATCCGCAGGTCCGGACGCAGCCGCTCCTTCACCCCGTCGACCAGCAGCCCGCCGACGTGGTCCATGTGCATGTGGGTCAGCACGACGTCGGTCACCTCGGCGAGGTCGATGCCGGCGGCCTCCAGCCGCTTGATCAGCTGCCCGGCCCGCGGCAGATGCAGGTCCGGGTCGGACCCCAGCCCGGCATCGATGAGGATGGTCTGGCCGCCGCTGCGCACCACGACCACGTTCAGCGCCCAATCGAACGCGTCGGGCGGCAGGAACATGTCCTTCAGCCAGGCCGCCCGGACCGCCGGGTCGATGTTGTGGGCCAGCATCGCGGTCGGCAGCGGCAGCACGCCATCGCTGACCACCAGCACGTCGATGTCGCCGATCCGCAGCGCATAGCGCGACGGAACCAGTTCTTCGGGCTCCGGCCTGCCGGGGGATGAGATACTGTCCGGGCTCATGTCTGTCTCCTGCTGATCGCCTTGCAAACGGCATGGGCGACGCTACGGCGCGGCTGGTTTGCGGTCGATTGGGTCGAGGGAGAGGGCGGGCCATACCAGGGGATAGGTTCTGTCATTCGGGATAGGGGACCCGATAAGGTCCGGCCCGAGCCTCATATCGATCACGGTTGCTCCTGCTGGTAATTCTGAAAGGATCGCAGGAGGGGAGGGATGCGCCATGGCCGACAAGGACTCCATCGGGTCGACCAGGGCCCCCGGCACCACGGGTCAGGATCCCGCGCTGCTGCGCCGCCTGCTGCGCGCCAAAGATCGGATGGACGCCGCCTCGCAGGAGGATTGGCCCATCCCGCGGCTGGCCAGCGTCAGCGGCGTCTCCGAGGCCCATTTCGCGCGGTCGTTCAGGCAGGCCTTCGGCGTCCCGCCGCACCGCTACCTCCTCACCCGCCGGCTGGAGCGGGCCAAGGCGCTGCTGCGCGACACCGACCTGCCGATCACCCAGATCGCGTTCGAGACCGGCTGGAACAGCCTGGGCACCTTCGGCCGCGTGTTCCGCGACGTCACCGGCGAGAGCCCGGGCCAGCTGCGGGCCCGCGAGAAGGCCGCCCCGCACCAGCCCGACCGGGTGCCGGCCTGCGTCCTCGGCGCCGCCCACCGGCCCGGCCTCACAATCGCAGTTTCGGAGAAGCGGCGGCGGGACGGGGGCGATAGGGTCTGCGGGTCCGAAGCAAACGAGGAAACGGAGGTCCCATGAGCCAGGGTGTCGGGGTGGTCGGTCTGTACGTCCGCGATCAGGACGAAGCCCTTCAATTCTATGTCGAGAAACTCGGTTTTCGCGTCCACACCGATGCGCGGAACGGCGACTTCCGCTGGCTCACGGTGCAGCACCCGGACCAGCCGTCCTTCCAGCTCGGCCTGTTCACGGCGCAGTCGCCGATGGTCGATGCGGCGACCGCGCAGGCCCTGCGCGAGATCGTGGCGAAGGGGGCGATGCCGCCGCTGGTGCTGGTGGTCGACGACTGCCGCGCCGCCCATGACCGGATGTCCTCCCGCGGCGTGGAATTCACCCAGGAGCCGATCGACCGCTACGGCACCGTCGACGCCGGCTTCCGCGATCCCTCGGGGAACGGGTGGAAGATGATCGAGGGGTAAGTGGGATGAGCGCCTGAGCCGGGAAGCGCGCCCCAGCCTTACCGCCGCATCGCCACGAAGCGGCCATGGCGGGCGGGGAGGGTGGGAACCCCGAAATCCGCCCAGGCCCCGCCATGTCCGTCGACGCTGTTCTCCCGCCCGGCCCCCCGCCCGGCCCCACCGTGCCGCCAATCCGGCGCTTCCGCGCCGGATCGCCGTCGCTGAAGGTGCTGGCCATCGTCATGCTGATCGTCGCCTTCGTGCTGCCGGTCTTCCTGGTCAGCGACGTGATCGGCGAGCGCGAGGATCGCTACCGGTCGGTGGTGTCGGAGATCGGCAACAGCTGGGGCCGGCCGCAGCAGGTGACCGGCCCGATCCTGGTGGTGCCGTTCCGGGTGCCGGCCGAACGCCGCGCCGACGGCACCCTGCCGCCGCCGCTGGAGCGGCCGCTCTACATCCTGCCCGACCAGTACAAGATCAGCGCCTCGGCGGCGCCGGAGACGCGGCGGCGCGGGCTGTTCGAGGCGGTGGTCTACAGCGCCGACCTCGACCTGTCCGGCCAGTTCCTGATCGGCGACGCCGCCGCCCTGGCGGGGCCGGAGGCGACGATCGACTGGGCCTCGGCCTATCTCTATGTCGGGGTCGCCGACCCGCGCAGCATCCGCGAGGGCGCCTCGCTGCGCTGGGGCGGGCACGAACTGCCGTTCCAGCCCGGCGCGCCGGGCGAGCTGGGCCAGTCTCTCGGCGCCGGCATGACGCTGCGGGTGCCCGGCCTGACGGCGGAGTCGGCCCAGACGCCGATCCCGTTCGCGACCACGCTGCGGCTGAACGGCAGCGAGCGCATCGACTTCCTGCCGCTCGGCCGCTCGAACCAGGTCACCGCCAGCTCGAACTGGCCCGACCCCAGCTTCGACGGCGCCTTCCTGCCGGTGCGCACCACCATCGGGTCGCAGGGCTTCACCGCGGAGTGGGAGCTGTCCTATTTCGGCCGCGGCTATCCCCAGGCCTGGGTCGGCGGCGACGGCAGCTACCTCTCCGCCATCGCCAGCTCGGCCTTCGGCGCGCGCTTCTTCCAGCCGGTCAACGCCTACCAGCAGACCCAGCGCTCGGCGAAGTACGGCATGCTGTTCATCGTCTTCACCTTCACCCTGTTCTTCCTGTTCGAGACGGTGGCGCGGCTGCGCATCCACGTCTTCCAGTACGGGCTGGTCGGGCTGTCGCTGTGCCTGTTCTACCTGCTGCTGCTGTCCTTCGCCGAACAGGTCGGCTTCGCCGGGGCCTATGGCGTGGGCACCGCGGCGGTGGTGGTGCAGATCGTGCTGTACTGCCGGCCGGTGCTCGGCACCTGGAAGCGCAGCGCGGTGCTGGGCGCCCTGCTGGCGATCCTCTACGGCACCCTCTACGCCCTGATGCAGCTCGAGGACCTGGCCCTGCTGCTGGGCTCGATCGGCCTGTTCCTGGCGCTCAGCGCGGTGATGTACACCACCCGCAAGATCGACTGGTACGCCGCGGTGCCGTCGCCGGTCGACCCCGCAGGGCCTACTGCCTGACCGAGGGCCGCCTGACCGGGCGGGGAGGGCCGCCGCATGGTGCGCGACGGCCCTCCCATCGTTCTTCTCTCGCCCGCCTCTGCGAACACGTGTCCCATCGTCATGAACACGTGTTCAAACCGTCATCCCTCCGTCTTTCAAGCCACCTAGCATGGCGGTTGCGCCGGACCGGGCGGGCCGGATCGCGGCGCCTGACGAAGGGGGATCCGATGAGACGAGGTCTTGCGTTCGGGGTGGTCGCCATGGCCGCCCTGCTGTTGTCGGCGGTGGGAGCCCAGGCCCAGGGGACGATCGGCATCAAGCCGCCGCGGCCGATCGTCTTCGATCCGCCACCGCCGCCGCCCGCGGTGCCCAACGCCCAGGCGCTGTTGGGGACGACGCCCTACAACGCCGCCTATTGGTCGCGGCCGCACAACACCTATGAGAAGACGAGCTTCGCCCGGCTGACCGACGCGCTGGACCGCGGCAACCAGGCGATCGAGCTCGACGTCTATGACGATTATCTCCTGCCGGTGAAGCACAACCCCGGCGACTCGATCGCCCTGAACAATTGCCGGGGCGGCGCCGGCGGCTTTCTGCGAGACTGCCTGGCCGACATCCGGGCCTGGAGCGACGCGCATCCCGGCCACCTGCCGATCACGCTCCAGCTCGATCTCAAGCCCGGCGACCTGGTGTTCGGGGGCTGGGACTCGTCGGCCAAGACCGCACTCGATTCCACGATCGCCCAGGAGCTCGGCGCCAAGGTCTACCAGCCGGAGGCGCTGCGGGCCTTCACCGGCTACGCCTCGCTGCGCGAGGGCGTCTACCGGGCCGGCTGGCCCAGCATCGATGCGCTGCGCGGCCGCGTCATCGTCCTGATGATGGGCGGGCCGATCGGCGACAAGAACGACACCCAGGAAGAATACATCAACCAGTTCGGCGCCAACGCCCACATCTTCGTCTGCCCCGAGGCGCATGAGCCGAAGCATTTCTACTGGAACAGCGCAGCCAAGGATTTCGACGACCCGAACACCAACAAATGGGTGATCTGCGGCAACCAGGCGGACGACAAGTACTGGTATAAGGACACGCTGACCGCCCAGCAGAACGGCCAGCTGGTCAACCTGTGGTCCAGCAACACGCAGCGGTTCGACATCTTCAACCACATGTATCTGGCGGCCGGCTGGGGCGCATCGATGATCAGCCGCGAGACCCTGCAGACCTGGGGCGGCAAGCTGCCGCTGAACGGCATCCGCCGCTCGGTCCCGACCGGCTTCACCCTCAGCAGCGAACTGACCGGCCTCTGCGTCGAGATCCAGAGCGGCGTCTACGCCAACGGCTCCGACCTCAACCAGTTCAACTGCACGACCGGGACGGCCCAGCAGTGGCACTACAGCGACGAGACCCAGCTGCGGGCCGTCGGCAACGACGAGTACTGCTTCGACATCAATGGCGGTGACGGCAACAATGGCGACCAGCTGCACATCTGGGATTGCGACGGCGGCTCCAGCGAGAAATGGCAGCTGCAGCCCGACGGCCAGTTGGTCGGCATGACCGGCCGCTGCGCGGACGTGGTCAACACCAATCTCGGCACCCGGCTGCAGATCCGCGATTGCAACGGCGGCGCCGGCCAGCGTTTCCGGCTCCACAGCTACCCCAGCGCCAACGACCCGCATTACTGAGGGGCCGCATTGCTGAGGGGATGGGAGGGTCGCACATCGCGGCCCTCCTGCGTGAATACGTGTGCATCGATCGGAAACACGTGATTGATGGTTCATGAACACGTGTTCAAATTGTCTCGTGACTGTCATCCGGCCGTCGCCGAACGCTCCTAGCATCGCCGTCGCGCGGTGCCGGGTCGGCCGGCAGCGGCGCATCTGCCAAAGGGGGGGAGCTGATGGGACGGGGTTCACTATCGGGGGCGGTCGTTGCGGCCGGCCTGCTGCTGCTGTCGGCGGTGGCGCCGGCTTTGGCCGACGTGCCGGCGGCCCAGCCGCTGGCGGGATCCACGCCGTACAACGCCGCCTATTGGTCGCGGCCGCACAACACCTATGAAAAGGCGCATTTCGCCAAGCTGACCGATGCGCTCGACCGCGGCAATCAGGTGGTCGAGATCGACATCTACGACGCCTCGGGCTTCCCGGTGAAGCACAACCCGGGCGAGGCGGACACCGCCAACAACTGCAAGGGCGGCGCCGGCGGCCTGCTGCAGGATTGCCTGCGCGACATCAAGGCGTGGAGCGACGCCCATCCCGGCCACCTGCCGATCACGGTGCAGTTCGACCTCAAGCCCACCACCGGCCTGTTCGGCTGGGGCGCCAGCTACATGTCCGGGCTGAACAACCTGGTGATCAGCGAGTTCGGGGCCAAGGCCTACAAGCCGGAGGATCTGCGCGGCTTCACCGGCTACGCCTCGCTGCGCGAGGGCGTGTTCCGCGCCGGCTGGCCCAGCGTCGATTCGCTGCGCGGCCGCATCATCGTGCAGATGATGGGCGGCCCGATCGGCGACAAGAACGACACCCAGGAAGAGTATGTGAACCAGTTCGGCGCCGCGGCGCAGATCTTCGTCTGCCCCGAGGCGCATGAGCCGAACGACTTCTACTGGAACGGCAACGCCAATGATTTCGACGACGCGAACACCAACAAATGGGTGGTCTGCGGCAACCACGAGGCGGTGCAGTACTGGTACAAGGACACGCTGACCGCGCAGCAGAACGGCCAGCTGGTCAATCTGTGGTCCAGCAACGAGACCCAGTTCGACGCCTTCCAGCAGATGTATCTGGCGGTGGCCTGGGGCGCCTCGATGATCAGCCATGAGAGCCTGGAGACCTGGGGCGGCAAGCTGCCGCTGAACGGCGTCCGCCGCTCGGTCGCAGGCGGCTTCTCGCTGCGCAGCGCCTCCAGCGGCTTCTGCGTCGAGATCCAGAGCGGCCTCTACGCCAACGGCTCGGACCTCAACCAGCGCAGCTGCACCGGCGCGGTGCCGCAGCAATGGGTCTACAGCGACGAGACCCAGCTGCGCTCGGTCGGCAATTCCGCCTACTGCTTCGACATCGAGGGCGGCAACGGCAACAACGGCGACAAGCTCCATATCTGGAACTGCGACGGCGGCTCCAGCGAGAAGTGGCAGCTGCAGACCGACGGACGGCTGATCGGCATGAACGGCCGCTGCGCCGACGTGGTCGACAACACCGTCGGCACCCGGCTGCAGATCCGCAACTGCAGCGGCGCCGCCAGCCAGCGCTTCGACATCGTCACCAGCCCGAACGCCAACAACCCTCATTTCTGAGGCGGGTGGAGGGATGGCTGCGCCGGCCGGGGGGCGGCGCAGTCCGAGGGGGCAGGGCCGTTCGCGGCCCTGCCCCTTCCGCTTTGCCCCCCTTCCGCTTCGACGGGTCCGGCTGCTATGCCGGGACATGACCGCGATCCGCCGCCCATGCCCGCCCCAAGCGTGACAGCCCCCAGCCTCAAGGCCGACGACCTCGCCTGCCTGCGTGGCGGGCGGCTGGTCTTCGCCGGGCTGTCCTTCCGGCTCGCGGCCGGCGAGGCGCTGGTGCTGACCGGGCCGAACGGCAGCGGCAAGTCCAGCCTGCTGCGGCTGGTCGCCGGGCTGGTGCCGGCCTTCGCCGGCACACTCGACTGGACCGGCGCCCCCGGCTCGATCGCCTATCTCGGCCACCAGGATGCGGTGAAGCCGGCGCTGACCCCGCGCGAAAGCCTGCGCTTCTGGGCCGCCACCGCCGGCGCCGTGCCCACCGCGTCCGGCATCACGGCCGCGCTGGCGGCGGTCGACCTCGCCGGGCTGGACGACCTGCCCTGCCGCTACCTCTCCGCCGGCCAGCGCCGGCGCCTGGCATTGGCCCGGCTCGAACTCGGTCCTGCCGTGCTGTGGCTGCTCGACGAACCGACCCTCGGCCTCGACGCCGCCTCGGTGGCGCGGCTGGAGGCGCGGATCGCCCGGCACCGCGCCGCGGGCGGGCTGGTGATGCTGGCGACCCATGTGCCGCTGGCCCTCGACGGCGCCCGGGGTCTGGCGCTGCAGGATTTCGCGGTGGACGAGGCGCCGCTGTGAGGGCCTTCCTCACCCTGCTGTCGCGCGACCTGCGCCTGGCCCTGCGCTCGGGCGGCGACGTCGCCGCGGTGCTCGCCTTCTTCGTCATCACCGTGGTGCTGTTCCCGCTGGGCATCGGGCCGGAGGCGGCGCTGCTGGCCCGCATCGCCGCCGGGGTGGTCTGGGTCGCGGCGCTGCTGGCGACCTTGCTGGCGCTCGACCGGCTGTTCGCCCAGGACTACGAGGACGGCTCGCTCGACCTGCTGGTGCTGTCGCCGCTGCCGCTCGAGGCGGCGGTGCTGGCCAAGGCGCTGGCGCATTGGCTGCTGACCGGGCTGCCGCTGATCCTGCTGTCGCCGCTGATGGCGGCCATGCTGGGGCTGCAGGCGGGGGTGTGGCCGGTGCTGGTGCTGTCGCTGCTGCTCGGCACGCCCTGCCTCAGCCTGATCGGCGCGGTCGGCGCCGCCCTGACGCTGGGCGCCCGGCGCGGCGGGGCGCTGCTGGCGCTGCTGATCCTGCCGCTGTTCATCCCGGTGCTGATCTTCGGCGCCGCGGCGGTGGAGGCGGCGTCGACCGGCCTGACCGCGCGGCCGCATCTCTTGCTGCTCGGCGGTTGCCTCGCCGCCGCCCTGCCCCTGGCCCCGATCGCCGCGGCGGCAGCGCTGCGCCAGGCGCAGTCTTAGGATCGTCAGCTGGCGTCGTCTGAAGGGCCGCCGGCGGCGGATCCCGGCGCCGGCAAATCGGACGCGTCGCGATCAGGATCTTTGCGCGGGATATATTCGGTCACGAATCCCTCCGTCCAGCCCGTGCGGCCCAGCGTGAGCTCCTGGATCTGGAAGCCTTCGGGATAGTCGACAAATCCGGGTTTTCCGTGCAGCCGGGCGATCACGGCCTCCGCCTCGGCGACGGTCGCATAGGCTCCGATACGCAGTTCCGTATCCTCGCGGTGTTCGTATTCGCGTACGAACCAGAGATCATAGATAATCGTCATCGCCGCGGTTCCTGGGTGCCTTGACGCCCGAACTATGGGCGGGCGGGGAGGCGGCGGCAATGTTTGCATCCCGCTCACCCGTATCGTCGGAGGAGACATTGAGCACTGATTTCGCTGCCGATCCCGAAACCTATGACGCCTGGTTCCGGGCCAAGGTGCGGGAGGCGCTGGCCGACACGCATCCGGCGATTCCACATCGGCAGGTGATGGTTGAGGTCCAGGCGCTGATCGATCGGAAGCGCCGCGCCCACCCTCTCATCGTCTCGACCCTTCGTCCGGGGTGACGCCGGGCCCGGCCTCGCGTAATGCTTGGGAAAAGGAACCCGGCCGATGCTTCTCGTCCCCACCACCGTCGGACCCAGCCGGATCGAAGGCCTGGGCCTGCTCGCCGCCGAACCGATCGCCGCCGGCACCGAGGTCTGGCGCTGGCACCCCGTGTTCGACGCCTTCCTGCCCGATGCCGAGGTCGCGGCCCTGCCGGCCACGGCCCGCGCCTTCCTCGAGCGCTACGCCTATCCCGCGCCGGAGCTGCCGGGCGGGCTGTCGCTGAACCTCGACGACGCTCGCTTCATGAACCACAGCGACGACCCGACGCTGGAGACGGTGGGCGAGGTCTGCGTCGCCCGGCGCGACATCGCCGCGGGGGAGGAGCTGACCTGCGACTACGGCGCCTTCCATCCCGGGCTGCGCGACGTCATCCAGGCCTCGGCCCAGGCCGCGGGGCGCGGCAATTGAGCCGACCGACAGGCCTTCGGGCTTTGACTATGGTACGCTTCCACGAACGCCACGCCATGCCATGCACCGCTTCGCCAATCCCGCCCGCTTCCTGCGTCTGAGCGCCGCCCTGCGGCCCTGGGCCCTCGGCGTCGCCCTGCTGACGCTGCTGGGCGGGCTGTGGCTGGCGCTGTTTGATTCGCCGCCCGACTACCAGCAGGGCGAGACGGTGCGGATCATGTACATCCATGTCCCCGCCGCCTGGATGGCGACCATGGTCTACGCCACCATGGCCGTGGCCTCCGCCGTCGGGCTGGTGTGGAAGCATCCGGTGGCCGAGCTCTACACCAAGGCGGCGGCGCCGCTGGGCGCCGGCTTCACCGCGCTGTGCCTGGCCTCCGGCTCGCTGTGGGGCCAGCCGATGTGGGGCACCTGGTGGGTGTGGGACGCCCGGCTGACCAGCGTCTTGATCCTGTTCTTCATCTATCTCGGCTACATCGTCCTGGTCTCGGCCTTCGACGACCAGCAGCGCGGCCTCAAGGCCGGCGCGGTGCTGACCCTGGTCGGGGCGGTGAACCTGCCGATCATCAAGTTCTCGGTCGACTGGTGGAACACGCTGCACCAGCCGGCCTCGGTGATGAAGCTGGGCGGATCCTCGCTCGACCCGTCGATCCTGTGGCCGCTCTTGGTCATGGCGGTCGCCTTCACCGCGCTGTTCGTCTGGCTGGTGCTGCTGCGCACCGAGACCGAGATCGCCGAGCGCCGCATCCGTGCCCTGCGCCTGGCCACCGCCATGGCCGCGCGCGGCGGGGATGCGCCGGCGCTGGGCCACCCGGTCGGATGACGCGGCATGGCTGACTTCTTCGCGATGGGCGGCTACGCGGCCTATGTCTGGGGCGCCTACGGGCTCGCGCTGGTGGTGCTGACCGGCCTGGTGGTCGCCACCCTGGCGCGGCGGCGCAGCAGCCAGCGCAGCCTGGAGGCGCTGGAGCAGCTGCGCGGCCGCAGGGGCCGGGCATGACCCGCAAGCGCCGCCGCCTGATGCTGCTGGGCCTCGCCGCCCTTGGCCTGTGCACCGCCTCGGCCCTGGCCCTGTCCGCCTTCCAGGACAATCTGCTGTTCTTCTACAGCCCCAGCGAACTTCATGCCGGCAAGGTCGCCGAGGGCCAGCGCTTCCGTCTCGGCGGGCTGGTGGTCAAGGGGTCGCTGCAGCATCTGCCGGACGGCCACACCATCACCTTCACCGTGACCGACACCGCCTATGACGTGGCGGTGCGCTACGGCGGCATCGTGCCCGACCTGTTCCGCGAAGGGCAGGGCGTGGTCGCCCATGGCCGGGTCGCCCCAGACGGCACCTTCATGGCCGACGAGCTGCTGGCCAAGCACGACGAGAAATACATGCCGCCCGAGGTCGCCAAGGCGCTGCAGGATGCCGGCCATCCCAGCGCGCCCGGCGCCTCCGGCAAGCCGGCCGTCTCGGCCGACGCCACGCCTGCCAACGCCCCCCCCGCCAACGCCATGGTCGCGCAATGATTCCCGAGATCGGCCACTACGCGCTGGTGCTGGCGCTGCTGCTCGCCGTGATCCAGGCGACGCTGCCGCTCTACGGCGCGGCGCGGCGCCATCCCGGGCTGATGGCGATCGCGGAGCCGGCGGCGACGCTGCAGCTGGCCGCCATCCTGATCGCCTTCGCCGCCCTGACCTGGGCCTATGTCGTCTCCGACTTTTCGGTCGCCACGGTCGCCGGCAACAGCCATTCGCTGAAGCCGATGCTGTACAAGGTCACCGGCGTGTGGGGGAACCATGAGGGCTCGATGCTGCTCTGGGTCCTCATCCTGGCCCTGTTCGGCGCCTCGGTGGCGGTGTTCGGTGAAAACCTGCCGCCGACGCTGAAGGCCCGGGTGCTGGCGGTGCAGGGCATGATCGGCATCGGCTTCCTGGCCTTCATCATCCTGACCTCGAACCCGTTCCTGCGGCTGAACCCGGCGCCGCTCGACGGCCAGGACATGAACCCGCTGCTGCAGGATCCCGGCCTCGCCATCCATCCGCCGTTCCTCTATCTCGGCTATGTCGGCTTCTCCATGGCGTTCTCCTTCGCCGTCGCCGCCCTGATCGAGGGCCGGGTCGACCCGGCCTGGGCGCGCTGGGTGCGGCCCTGGACGCTGGCGGCCTGGTCGTTCCTGACCATCGGCATCGCGCTCGGCTCCTACTGGGCCTATTACGAGCTCGGCTGGGGCGGCTGGTGGTTCTGGGACCCGGTCGAGAACGCGTCGCTGATGCCCTGGATGGCGGGCACCGCGCTGCTGCACTCCGCCCTGGTGGTCGAGAAGCGCGACGCGCTGAAGAGCTGGACCATCCTGCTCGCCATCGTCACCTTCGGCCTCAGCCTGGTCGGCACCTTCCTGGTGCGGTCCGGCATCATCACCTCGGTCCACGCCTTCGCGGTGGATCCGGAGCGCGGCGTCTTCATCCTGCTGCTGCTCGCCCTGACCATCGGCGGCGCCTTCGCCCTCTACGCCATCCGGGCGCCGAAGCTGAAGCTGGGCGGTGTGTTCGCCCCGGTCAGCCGGGAAGGGGCGCTGGTGCTGAACAACCTGCTGATCTGCACCGCCACCGCGACGGTGTTCATCGGCACGCTGTACCCGCTGCTCGACAAGACCGTCTCGGTCGGCGCGCCCTACTACAAGCTCACCTTCGTGCCGCTGATGGCGCCGGTGGTGGTGGCGATGGTGGTGGCGCCGCTGATGTCCTGGAAGCGCAGCGACCTGCCCGGCGTGCTCGGCCGCCTCAAATTCGCTGCCGCCGGCACCGCCCTGGTGGTGCTGGCCGTGCTGTGGCTGCAGGGCGGCGGGCCGGTGCTGGCGCTGGTCGGCATCGCCTTCGGGGCCTGGTGCGTGTTCGGCGCCATGACCGACATCGCCGAGCGCATCCGGCTGTTCCGCATCCCGCTGGGCGACAGCCTGTCCCGCGCGCTGGGCCTGCCGCGCAGCGCCTGGGGCGCCGCCTTGGCCCATGGCGGGCTCGGCATCGCCCTGCTGGGCATGATCGCCACCAGCTTCTGGTCGACCGAGCGGCTGGAGCTGGCGAAGCCCGGCGACCGCATCGACATCGCCGCCGGCTATGCCGTCGAATTCGACGGGGTGCGGGTGGGGCAGGGGCCGAATTACGAGCTGCGCGAGGGCGACCTCAAGCTGTTCCACAACGGCCAATTCCTGTCCGATTTGGCGCCGGAGAAGCGCTTCTACCCGGTGGCCCGGATGCCGACCAGCGAGGTCGCGATCCACACCACCCTGGTCGGCGACGTCTATGTCGCGCTGGGCGAGGCGCAGCCGGACGGGCGCTGGAGCCTGCGCCTCTACCACCACCCGCTGGTGCCGTGGATCTGGGGCGGTGCCCTGATCATGGCCTTCGGCGGCGCCCTGTCGCTCAGCGACCGCCGGCTGCGGGTCGGCGCGCCGCGGCGGGCGGCGGCGCGCGCCGTCGGATCGCCGGCCTGAGGAATTCCCGATGCGTCGCCTGCTGTTTCTCCTGCCCCTGCTGCTGGTCGCGGCCCTGGCCGTCTGGATCGGCGGGCTGCTGCTGTCCGGCCGCGACCCGCAGGCGCTGCCCTCGGCCCTGATCGACAAGCCGCTGCCGCCCTTCACCCTGGCGGCGCTGCCCGGACGCTCCGACGGCGTGGCCAGCACCGATTTCGGCGGCAAGCCGATGCTGCTGAACGTCTTCGCCAGCTGGTGCGTGCCCTGCCTGGCCGAACACCCCGTCATCACCAAGCTGGGGAAGGAGGACGGCATCTCCGTCCTCGCCATCAACTACAAGGACAAGCCGGACGACGCCCTGGCGTGGCTGAAGCGCAACGGCGACCCCTATGTCCGGATCGGCGCCGATGCCGACGGCCGGGCGGCGATCGACCTCGGCGTCTACGGCGTGCCCGAGACCTTCGTGATCGACACCGCCGGCCGCATCCGCTACCGCCACCCCGGCCCGCTGACCCCCGACATCGTCGACCGCGAGATCCGGCCGCTGCTGGCGGAGCTGGCGAAGTGACCGTGCCGCCGACCACCGGCGCCTTCCTTTTAAGTCCCCCCTCCCCCTGCGGGAGGGGGGTAGGGGGAGGGGGTTGTCGATGACGTGCACCCAAATCCGACAATCCCTGATCGATCGATCGGTCAATTATTGCCGCCCACCGTCGGTTACCACGGCACGAACCCCCTCCCCCTATCCCCCTCCCGCGAGGGGAGGGGGGACTCGGTGGGGGCAGGCTTTCCGGTTTGCCCTCAGCGCTCTCTTTCTGGCCCTCGCTTTGGCCGCACCGGCCCGCGCGATCGAGCCGCAGGAGCAGCTGGCCGACCCGGCGCTGGAGCACCGCGCCCGCGAGCTCGGGCAGGAACTGCGCTGCCTGGTGTGCCAGAACCAGTCGATCGACGATTCCAACGCCGACCTGGCGCGCGACCTGCGCACCATCGTGCGCGAGCGGCTGACCGCCGGCGACAGCGACGACCAGGTGCTGCAATTCGTCACCGCCCGCTACGGCGACTATGTCCTGCTGCGCCCGCCCTTCCGCACCGGCACGCTGATCCTGTGGTTCGGCCCGGTGGTGGTGCTGGTGGCCGCCATCCTCGCGCTGATGCTGCGTCGGCGCCGCCGAGCCTTGGCCGAACCGGCGCCGCTGTCGCCGGAGGAAAGCCGCCGCCTGGCCCGGCTGCTCGACGAGGAGAAGGGTTCGTGAGCGGCTGGCTGTTCTGGATCGTCGCCGCGGTGATGACGGCGGGTGCCGTGCTGATCCTGCTGCGCAGCCTGTTCCGGGCCGGCGCCATCCCGGCCTCGGGCCATGACAGCACCGTCTACCGCGACCAGTTGAAGGAGCTGGAGCGCGAGCGCGCCGCCGGCCAGATCGGCGATGCCGAGGCCGAGGCGGCGCGGGCCGAGATCGTCCGCCGCCTGCTGGCCGCCGGCGAGGCGCAGCCGGTGGCGCTGCCGCAGCCCACC